>CAXBKI010000040.1:0-10860 GCA_963975955.1 uncultured Devosia sp. | reverse complement strand
CCCAGCCTGGTGCAGACGCTGCGCAGCGGCTGCGGGCTGGCGGCCGATGGCACCGGCTTCGTGGCCAGCAGTGGACTGGGCGAGATGATCGGCATTGCCGGCAATGAGCGGCCCGCGCAGCACTATGATTTCCAGTTCGACAATCACCTGCTGCGGGTGAGCTGACGTCTCATTGTGGCGCGGGGCCGGTGCTTTCGCGCAGGACCAGGTCGACCGGCCAGATTTCGTGGATGTCGGCGGCCGGCTTGCCGGCCTGAATCTGCAGGATCAGTTCGGCGATGCGCACACCCGCCAGGCTGATCGAGGAGCGCGTGGTGGACATGGAGGGGCGCATGTTGTCGGCGTTCAGATAGGGGAAGACGTCGTCATGGGCGATCATGGACACATCCTTGCCCAGCACCAGACCGGCCTGGCGAATGGCCCGGAAGACGCCGAGCGCGGTCATCATCGAACCCGCCAGAAAGGCGGTGGGAGCGGGGGTGAGTTCGAGCATGTCATGGGCGATGCGGAAGGCGATTTCGTCGCTGAAGACGCTGTTTCCCTGCAGCGCCGGATCATAGGCTATGCCGCGGGCGGCAAGCGCCTTGCGATAGCCGTTCTCGCGATGCACGGCAAAGGTGCGGTCGGTAACGCCATTGAGCAGTGCAATGCGGCGATGGCCCAGATCGAGCAAATGGCTGGTGGCGCGCTCCATGGCGCCGGCATTGTCGATGTCGAGCCAGGCATGGGGGGCGCCAATATCGGTGCGCCCATGCAGGACGAAGGGGATGTCGAGCTCCATCAGCAGTTTGGCGCGCTGGTCATGCAGGGTGGGCGAATGCAGGATGATGGCATCCACCTTCTGGCTGGCGGCGAGCCGGCGATAGGCCGACACCTCTTCCTGATAGGTCTGGACGGTGGTGACGATGATGTCGATTTCTTCTTCGGCCAGCCTGCCGCCCACGCCACTGAGGAACTCGCTGGTATGGGGCCCGAACTCGGACGAACCGCGCAGGACCATGCCGATGGCGCCGGCGCGACCGGTGGCCAGGCGCAGCGCATTGGCATTGGGCCGGTAGCCAAGGCGGGCCGCCGTCTCGGCCACACGCAGGCGCGTTTTTTCATTGACCTCGGGATAGCCGTTGAGGGCCCGGCTGACCGTGGTTTGCGACAGGCCGAGATGTTGCGCCAGGTCTTTCAGTCTCATAAGCGTTTGTGGCCCCTGCAGCGCGGCGTGGCGACGGGCACCCTGGCGGGGCGCCCGGTTTGCTCAGCTGACGTAAAGGGCAGCAGGCCCGCATGTTGCACGGTGTCTGCATCCTCCTCCGCCGCGCATTCAAAGCGATTTCAAATTCTGACGCAAGGCCGCTTTTGCCGTCGATGGTTTCGACGCATGGTGGGGCCATGCGCACCAGCGCCGCGTCCGGCGCTCGGTTCAAGGCCAAGCGATAAAGTGATAAAACAATCTGGTTATATCGATTGCACTGGCCGTTCTCTGACGCTAGAACCGGCTCGCGCTTGACACGGGTCAGGTGCTCTGATTGTTTTTCGCCTCAAAGCGCTTTGAAATTTGTTGCCAGTTCTGGCCGGCACATTGGCGCTTGTCGGGAGAACACACCTTCGAACCGACACGCATGCGTCGGCCGGAAGGGCGGTGTATCCCACTATGGCTTCACCTGGGAGGAAATCTTATGAAATTCAATACTATGGCAACGGCGATGCTGCTCGGCGTCTCGTTGGCGGCAACCAATGTGCATGCCGCGGAGCTGATGTTCCCTAAGGGCGAAGGCGCCTTCAGCTGGGACGCACTTGAAGAATTCGCCGCAGCGCATGCCGATCTTTCGGGCCAGACCCTGACGATCTGGGGTCCCTGGCGTGAAGGCGGCGACCAGGAAATGTTCACCTCGGTGCTGGCCTATTTCGAAGATGCCACCGGCGTGACGGTGAGGTACGCCTCATCGGAGAACTACGAGCAGCAGGCCCAGATCGATGCCGCCGCCGGTTCGTCGGCCAATATCACCATTCTGCCCCAGCCGGGCCTGTTGGCCGACATGGCCTCCAAGGGCTACCTCGTGCCGCTGTCCGATGAGGTCAAGGCTGCCGTCGAGTCGGGCAATGCCGCCGGTTCCTCCTTCGTCTCGCTGGGCACCTACAAGGACGCTTCGGGCAATCCCGAATTCTATGCCGTGCCCTACAAGTCGGACCTCAAGTCGCTGGTCTGGTACTCGCCGGACAATTTTGCCGATGCCGGCTATGAAGTTCCCCAGAGCTACGAGGACCTCAAGGCCCTGACCGAGCAGATGGTCGCCGATGGCAAGACCCCCTGGTGCATCGGTCTGGGTTCGGGCGGCGCCACCGGCTGGCCGGCCACCGACTGGATCGAAGACATCATGCTGCGCATCAACACGCCCGAGGATTATGATGCCTGGGTCAGCAATGAGCTCAAGTTCAACGATCCCAAGGTTGTCGCTGCGCTCGAGGAATTCGGCTGGTTCGCCAAGGATGACGCCAAGGTTGCCGGGGGCGTTGCTGCCGTGGGGACCACGGACTTCCGCGAAAGCCCGCTGGGTCTGTTCTCGGTGCCGGCCGATTGCTACATGCACCATCAGGCTTCGTTCATTCCGTCCTTCTTCCCGGAAGGCACTGAACTGGGCATCGATGCGGACTTCTTCTACTTCCCCGCCTCGACCGAGCATGATCTGGGCAAGCCCGTTCTCGGCGCCGGCACCCTTGCCGTGGTGACCAAGGATTCGCCGGCTGCCCAGGCCTTCATCGACTTCCTGATGAACCCAATCTCCAACGAGGTCTGGATGGCGCAGTCGGGCTTCCTGTCCACGCTCAAGGCCGCCAATGTCGAGACCTATGCCAATGAGACGCTCAAGGGTGAAGGTTCGATCCTGCTGAACGCCACCACGTTCCGCTTCGACGGTTCCGACCTGATGCCAGGCGCGATCGGCGCCGGCAGCTTCTGGACCGGCATGGTCGATTTTGTCGGCGGCAAGTCCGCCCAGCAGGTCGGCGATGAAATCCAGGCAAGCTGGGACGCCATCAAATAAGCCAGCTATAAGGCTGGCATGGGAACCGGCGCACGCGCCGGTTCCGTCCGTAGAAAAACACTTCGCATAGGGAGGGGCGGCAATTGGGCGACATCGTGCAACAATTGTTTGGCGCCGTTATCGCCATTGCCGTGGCGCTTGCCGCTTGTGTCGCCTATTTCTGGGGCAGCAACTGGCTACTCGACCGGTTCCTGAATTCGGACAAGGTGACAGGCGAGGCCATTACCCGGCGCGACCGTCTGCGTGACCGCGTGCGGCCCTGGCTGTTCCTGCTGCCGGCCCTGCTGTTCCTGTCGGTCTATCTGATCTACCCGGTATTCGAGACGCTGCGCCTGAGCCTGCTGGACAATTCGGGCCGCAACTTCGTCGGCTTTGCCAATTACGCCTGGGCGCTCTCGGACAGCAATTTCCAGCGCTCGATCCTGAACAACATCATGTGGCTTATCGTGGTGCCATCGCTGGCGACGGCGTTCGGCCTGGTGATCGGCGTGCTGGCGGACCGGCTGTGGTGGGGCAATATCGCCAAGTCGCTGGTGTTCATGCCCATGGCGATTTCCTTCGTCGGCGCCTCGGTGATCTGGCGCTTCGTCTATGACTATCGCGGCGAGGGCAGCGTGCAGATCGGCCTGCTCAATGCCATCGTCACCGGCTTTGGCCTGCCGCCACAGGCCTGGATCACCATTCCGTTCTGGAACTCGCTGTTCCTGATGATCATCCTGGTCTGGATCCAGACCGGCTTTGCCATGGTGATCCTGTCGGCAGCGTTGCGCGGCATTCCCGAGGAAACGCTCGAGGCGGCCCGGATCGACGGCGCCAGCGATATCCGGATCTTTTTCGACATCATGATCCCGCAGATCATGGGCACGGTCGTGGTGGTGTGGACCACCATCACCATCGTGGTGCTCAAAGTGTTCGATATCATCTTCGCCATGACCAATGGCCAGTGGGACACCGAAGTGCTGGCCAATTTCATGTTCAAATGGATGTTCGTCAACTTTGACTATGGCCGGGGCTCGGCCATTGCCGTGGTGATCATGCTGGCGGTGCTGCCCATCATGATCTGGAACATCCGTCGCGCCAATGCCGAGGAGGGGACACGCTGATGACTGCTGTCACCGAAGATGCCGGCGTGGCTACTGCCCCCGTCGTTCGCCGCAAGAACTGGTTCCAGCGCCTGCGCCCGAGCCGGGTAATCACCCATGTCGTCCTGCTGCTGCTGGTGGCGCTGTGGACCCTGCCCACGGTGGGCCTGCTGGTGTCGTCGCTGCGCGACAAGGATCAGCTGGCCGTGTCGGGCTGGTGGACGGCGCTGAGCACGTCTGAAACGCTGGGCGTCAGCCGCATCGGCACTGCTGCCGACCAGGCGGCGGAAGACGGACATTACGTGATCCGCGGCAATGTGTTCGGCAGCGACACCAACAAGCACCTGGGCGGGTTCGGGCTGAGCAATGGCGAGCCGGCGGCCGAGCCGCCCGGCGGCAGCCTGGCCATGCGCGAGGGTGGCACCATTACCGTGGCCGAGGACGGCACGTTTGAATGGGTGTCGGACACCGAATTCACCCATACCCGCGGCCCGCGGATATTCTACGAAGCCCGCATCGCGCCACGCTTCACGCTGGACAATTACTATGAGGTGCTGACCTCGAACGGGGTGGCGCGCAGCTTCATCAATTCGTTCACCGTCACCATTCCGGCGACCATCATTCCCATCCTGATTGCCGCCTTTGCCGCCTATGCACTGGCCTGGATGCGGTTCCCGTTCCGCGGGCTGATCGTGGCGCTGGTGGTGGGCCTGCTGGTGGTGCCGCTGCAGATGTCGCTGATCCCGCTGCTGACGCTGTACAATCAGCTGGCGCAGCTGTTCGGCGCCGAGGATGGCAAGACCTATCTCGGCATCTGGCTGGCCCATACCGCCTTC
The DNA here is from genome assembly GCA_963975955.1 of uncultured Devosia sp. Taxonomy (GTDB): domain Bacteria; phylum Pseudomonadota; class Alphaproteobacteria; order Rhizobiales; family Devosiaceae; genus Devosia. Next base: position 5,907 of record CAXBKI010000040.1, on the reverse strand, counting down.
GGCCTGCCGCTGGCGATCTATCTGCTGCGCAACTACATGGTGGGCCTGCCCAAGGAAATCATGGAATCCGCACGCATCGACGGTGCCTCGCATTTCAAGATCTTCACCGGCATGGTGCTGCCGCTGAGCTTTCCGGCGCTGGCCTCGTTCTCGATCTTCCAGTTCCTGTGGGTGTGGAACGATCTGCTGGTGGCCATGGTGTTCCTGGGTGCGCAGCAGGATCGGCTGGTGCTGACGGGCAAGCTGGTGAGCCTGCTCGGTTCGCGCGGCAATAACTGGGAAATCCTCACGGCCGGGGCGTTCATCACCATTGTGGTGCCGCTCATCGTGTTCTTTGCGCTGCAGCGCTATTTCGTCCGCGGGTTGCTGGCGGGTTCAGTCAAGTAAGTCGGGCAAACGGCCTGCATCCGTCCTGGTGCGGATCAATTGAAGAAAGAAGAGCGGATCGTGACCAATCTCAAGCTCACTGACCTCAGCAAGCGCTACGGCCAAGTCGAGGTGCTCAAGCACATCAATCTCAATATCCGTTCGGGCGAGTTCATGGTGTTTGTCGGGCCGTCGGGCTGTGGCAAGTCGACCCTGCTGCGCTGCATCGCGGGGCTGGAGGAGATCTCCGACGGGACACTCGAGATCGATGGCGAGGTGGTCAATGATCGCGCGCCGTCCAAGCGCGGCATCGCCATGGTGTTCCAGAGCTATGCGCTCTATCCGCATATGAGCGTATTCGACAACATGGCCTATGCGCTCAAGATCGCCGATGCGCCCAAGCAGGAGATCGAGGCCAAGGTTGCCGCCGCTGCCGAACAGCTGCAGCTCACGCCCTACCTCAAGCGTCTGCCGGGGCAGTTGTCGGGCGGCCAGCGCCAGCGCGTGGCCATCGGCCGGGCCATTGTGCGTGACCCCAAGGTGTTCCTGTTTGACGAGCCGCTCTCGAACCTGGATGCCGCGCTGCGGGTTGCCACCCGCATCCAGATCGCCAAGCTGCACGAGACCATGACCAAGACCACCATGATCTATGTGACGCATGATCAGGTCGAGGCCATGACACTGGCGGACCGGATCGTGGTGCTGCGCGATGGCCAGATCGAACAGGTCGGGACGCCCCTCGAGCTCTATGAATCGCCGCAATCGCTGTTTGTGGCGAGCTTTATCGGTTCGCCCAAGATGAACCTTATCGAAGGCGACAAGGCCAAGCCCTTCAACGCCCATACCGTGGGCATTCGCAGCGAGCACATGACCGTCTCGGCTGACAGCGGCACCTGGAGCGGCACGGTCATTCACACCGAAAATCTGGGCTCGGACAGCTATGTCTATATCGACATGGGCCAGGAAGATCCGGTGGTGGTGCGCGTGGACGGCTCCACCAAATATCGCAGCGGCGACGCCATCAAGTTCTCCCCGATCGACGACAAGATCCACCGCTTCGACACCAATGGCAAACCCGTCGCCGCCTGAGCGAGCGGCGAGAAGCCGGTACCGACTGGCCTGAGGCGCGCCACAACCCGCCCCGGCATAGACTTTGCACGCCTTGCCCGGTGCCCGCAGGCTTGCGTCTCATGCGGCGGGCGGCCACTCGACGCATCGTCATTCCCGGCCTGGCAGGCGTTTCTGGTTTTGCTGGCGCTGCTGGTGCAGAACCGGCAAAAGCGCCCTGCGCGACAGGCTTCCAAAGCGGTTTCAAATTGAACGCCGTCCTCGGCGCGCGGTGGAGCGGTTTTGAGGTGCGTACATCACTCCCACTACGCCTGCACAGCAGCGCAAATTTTGTTGCCCTATCTAACTATTTGTAAACGCACGGATTAATAGCCCTGCCTGGATATCCGGCCGGCAATGCCCGTCATGAGCGCTTGACAGAATTTGGGCGCTCTGGTTCCTTTTGATCCAAAGCGCTTTGGAAAAAGCCGGCGAAACAGTCGGCGCCAGGCACTTTTGCGGGAGGAGCAGGGGGCGATCAGCATTGCGGCTGATAGCGCCGTCGCGCCTTTCCGAAATCTGCTTCATTCGGGAGGATAATATATGACAATCAACAAGCTGCTCGTGGGATTGCTGACCAGCGTCACGCTGGTGATGGGGTCGGCGCAGGCCGCCGAGCTGTCCATCGTGTCGGGCGATACCGGCACCGGCCTGGCCTTCCTGCGCACCCAGCTCGACCGGTTCGAAGCCGAGACCGGCAACACCGTCACGGTGGTGCCGATGCCATCGTCGACTTCCGACCAGTTCGGCCAATACCGGCTGTGGCTGGCTGCCGGCAATGCCGATATCGATGTGTACCAGACCGACGTGATCTGGGCGCCGCAGCTGGCCGATCAGTTCCTTGACCTGACCGAAGCGGCCAAGGACGTGGTGGGCCAGCACTTCCCCTCGATCATCGAGTCCCAGACCGTGGATGGCAAGCTGGTGGCCCTGCCGGCCTTTACCGATGCGCCGGCGCTGTTCTACCGCACCGACCTGCTGGAAAAATACAACAAGCCAGTGCCCCAGACCTGGGACGAAATGGCTGCCACGGCCAAGGAAATCATGGATGCCGAGCGGGCCGAGGGGCAGGCGGATCTTTATGGCTTCGTGTTCCAGGGCAATGCCTATGAAGGCCTGACCTGCGATGCGCTCGAATGGGTCAAGTCCAATGGCGGCGGTCAGATCGTGGAGGCCGATGGTTCCATCTCGATCAATAACGAACAGGCGGCTGCCGCAATCGACCGCGCTGCCGGCTGGATCGGGACGATCTCGCCCGAAGGCAATCTTGCCTATCAGGAAGAAGAAAGCCGCGGTGTGTGGCAGCTGGGCAATGCGGTGTTCATGCGCAACTGGCCCTATGCCTACGCGCTGGGCAATGGCGACGACTCGGCGGTAAAGGGCAAGTTCGACGTGGCCCCGCTGCCGGCCGGCGCCGGCCCGGACGCCCGCTCTGCAGCCACCCTGGGCGGCTGGAACGTGGCGGTATCGAAGTACTCGCCTGACCCGGAAGAGGCCATCAAGCTGGCGCTGTTCCTGTCATCTGCAGAAGTGCAGAAGGAGCGGGCCATCAAGCAATCCAACCTGCCCACCATCGAAGCCCTCTATGACGATGCCGATGTGCTGGCCGCGTCGCCCTTCATGGCCAACTGGAAAACCATCTTCCAGAATGCCGTGCCGCGGCCATCGGCCCCGACCAAGGTCAAGTACAACGAGGTCTCTTCGATGTTCTGGAGCGCGGTGCATGACACGCTGTCGGGCAATGGCTCTGCCGCCGAGAATCTCGAAATTCTCGAAGCCGATCTGACCGAGCTCAAGGGCGACGGCTGGTAAGTCCTCCCAGGACACCACGGGGCGGACGGTCGGCTATCGGCTGCCCGCCCCGGCTCATCCAGTGTACAGGGAGACTGATAATGGCGATTGATATGGCGGCGCCCCGCCCGGTGGTCGTGGTGCGCGGGCGGACCGAGCTGAGCCGGCAGCGCCTTGCTGCGGCGCGCTGGTTCCTGCTGCCGATGCTGGCGGCGCTATGCGTGGTGGCCGGATGGCCCCTGCTGCGCTCGATCTATTTTTCCTTCACCGATGCGTCGCTGACCGATCTCTACGGCGCCGAGTTTATCGGGTTCGGCAATTACCTGCGCTGGACGACGCTGGCCAGTGGCAAGACCATCTATCGTGGGCTGCTGGTGGATGGCGACTGGTGGAACGCGGTGTGGAACACGCTGCGCTTTGCCTTCTGGTCGGTGAGCTTTGAGGCCGTGCTGGGCATGATCGTGGCCCTGGTCCTCAATGCCGAGTTCAGGGGGAGGGGGCTGGTGCGCGCGGCGATCCTGATCCCCTGGGCGATCCCGACGATCGTCTCGGCCAAGATGTGGGCCTGGATGCTCAATGACCAGTTCGGCATTCTCAACGATCTGGGCATGCGGCTGGGCCTGCTGAGCCAGAAAGTGGCCTGGACGGCCAGCGCCGACACGGCGATGCAGGCGGTGCTGCTGGTCGACATCTGGAAGACCACGCCCTTCATGGCGCTGCTGATCCTGGCCGGCCTGCAGATGATCCCCAAGGATATCTATGAGGCGGCCGAACTGGACGGGGTCCACCCGGTCAAGCAGTTCTTCGCCATCACCCTGCCGCTGGTGCGTCCGGCGCTGATGGTGGCGATCATCTTCCGGCTGCTCGATGCGCTGCGCATTTTCGACCTGATCTATGTGCTCACGCCCAACAGTTCGGCGACCAAGACGATGAGTGTGCTGGCGCGGGAGAACCTGTTCGACTTCGACAAGTTTGCCTACGGCTCGGCGCAATCGACGCTGCTGTTCCTGATCATCGCGGTGTTGACGGTGCTCTATATCTGGCTGGGCAAGGTGCGTTTTGATGGGGGAGACCGCTGATGGGCGCGACGTTCGATCTGTGGAAATTCACCAAGGGCGTGCTGTTCTATGCGCTGGTGGTGGTGATCGTGGTGGTCTCGGTGTTCCCGTTCTACTACGCCATCCTGACCAGCTTCAAATCGGGCACCGACCTGTTTCGGGTGACCTACTGGCCGGTGTCGTTCTCATGGGAGAACTACACCGCCGTGCTCAACCAGGGCAGTTTCCCGCGCAATCTGCTCAATTCGATCTTCGTGGCCACGGTGACGGTGATGCTGGCGCTGTTCCTGGCGGTGACGGCGGCCTTCGCGCTCAGCCGGGTGCGGTTCCAGGGGCGCGGCTTCCTGCTGATGGTGATCCTGGCGGTGTCGATGTTCCCGCAGATCGCGGTACTGGCCGGGCTGTTCGAGGTGATCCGGGCGCTGGGCATCTACAACACGCCCTGGGCGCTGATCTTCAGCTACACCATCTTTACCCTGCCTTTCACGGTGTGGGTGCTGACCACCTTCATGCGCGACCTGCCCGTCGAGATTGAGGAGGCGGCCATTGTCGATGGCGCCAGTCCCTGGGTGATCATCACGCGGGTCTTCATGCCGCTGATGTGGCCGGCATTGGTGACCACGGGCCTGCTGGCCTTTATCGGCGCCTGGAACGAGTTCCTGTTCGCGCTGACGTTCACCTCGTCCAACGACACGCGCACCGTGCCGGTGGCCATCGCGCTGCTGTCGGGCGGGTCACAATATGAAACGCCCTGGGGCCTGATCATGGCGGCGTCGGTGATCGTCACCGTGCCGCTGGTGTTCCTGGTGCTGGTGTTCCAGCGCAAGATTGTCAGCGGGCTGACCGCCGGCGGCGTCAAAGGTTAAGGAGCTGAAAGATGGCAAGTATCGAGCTGCGTAATATCCGCAAGGCCTTCGGCGTCGTCGAGGTGATCAAGGGCGTGGACCTGGAAGTCCGCAAGGGCGAGTTCATGGTGTTCGTGGGCCCTTCGGGCTGCGGAAAATCCACCCTGCTGCGGCTGATCTCGGGGCTGGAGGACATCACTTCGGGCGAGATGCTGTTCGACGGCAAGGTGGTCAATGCGCTGGCGCCGTCCAAGCGCGGCATCGCCATGGTGTTCCAGAGCTACGCGCTTTATCCGCATATGAGCGTCTACGACAACATGGCGTTCGGACTGACCCTGGAAAAGGGCCATGGCAAGGAGGAGATCCGCCGGCGCGTCGAGAAGGCTGCCGAGATGCTGCAGATCACGCCTTACCTGGATCGCCTGCCCAAGCAATTGTCGGGTGGCCAGCGCCAGCGCGTGGCCATCGGCCGGGCGATCACGCGCGATCCCAAGGTGTTCCTGTTCGACGAGCCGCTGAGCAATCTGGACGCGGCGCTGCGTGTCGCGACCCGCATCGAGATCGCCAAGCTGCACGAGGAAATGGACAATGTCACCATGATCTATGTGACGCATGACCAGGTGGAGGCGATGACGCTTGCCGACCGGATCTGCGTGCTGCGCGACGGGCTTATCGAACAGGTCGGCACGCCCATGGAGCTCTACGAAAAGCCCAATTCGGTGTTCGTGGCGGGCTTTATC
>CAXBKI010000039.1:0-10920 GCA_963975955.1 uncultured Devosia sp. | reverse complement strand
CAAGTCCCCGCTCAATCAGCATTTTGAGCTTCTGCAGGCCTGTACCATAGCGGTACTGAAAGATCGGCATGAACTTTCGATCAGTCTTGCCGACGATCTCGGCCATGCGGTCGACATCGGCGACCGAGCCGAACAGCGGCTTTTCGCAGACCACATGCTTGCCCGATTCAATGGCCCGCCGCGACAGTTCAAAATGGGAATCCGGTGGCGTCGAGACATCGATGATGTCCAGATCGTCGCGCGCAAAAAGGCTGTCGACGTCCATGGTATATTCCCCGACGCCATATTCGGCCACAGCAGCGCGGCCACGCTCCTCGTCGAGCGAACACAGCACGGGAACTTCGAAGAGCTCCTTGTTCCAATTGTAGCCTGTCAGGTGGCGCTGGGCGATGCCGGCGCCGATGACGCCAACGCGTAGTTTGCGGGTCATGCTGATTCTCCTCAGCCCTTGATTGTCAGATGGGTGGCTCGGGACTGCGCCTCGAGCGAAAGTCGGCAGACCTCATAGACATGGGCCTGCGTCATGGCTGTTTCGGTGCGATCCGTCACGTCGGCCAGGAATTTGGGGAAATAGTCGAGTTCCTCGCTCGAGCAGTCGATGTGCTGGACCCCGTTCTTGTCGACCAAGAAGAGGTGATCCTTGCCTTCGCGGCCGGCGATATCGATATATTTGCGCAGTTCGATATAGCCTTCGGTCCCCAAGATGGTGAGGCGGCCATCGCCCCATGTCGGCAGGCCGTCAGGCGTGAACCAGTCGACGCGCACATAGCCGGTCGCCTTGTCGCTGCGCAGCATCAGATCGCCGAAATCCTCGAACTCGGGCGCTTGCGGATTGGCCAGGTTGCCCACCTGGGAGGTCACCACTTCTGCCGTATCGGAGCCAGTGTAAAACAGGAACTGATCGATCTGGTGCGAGGCGATGTCGACGATGATGCCGCCAAAGGCTTCGCGCTGCCAGAACCAGTCAGGACGAGAACTGCCCAGTCGATGCGGGCCCGTGCCGATCGTCTGGAGCACCCGGCCAATGGCGCCCTCCGCTACCAGCTTGCCTGCCTTGACTGCCGAACGCACGGAGTGCCGTTCGGTAAAGCAGATAGAGAAGATCCGCCCCGTCTCGGCCACGGTCTGCTTGACCCTGTCGAGTTGTTCGAAGGTGGTTACGCCAGGCTTGTCGGTCATCACGTCCTTGCCCGCGCGCATGGCCTCGATCGCAATCCCTGCGCGGTCACGCGGGATTGCCGCGGTGCAGATGATGTCGATGTCTGGATCGGCCAACAGCTGGGCGCGATCAATCTGGGGAATATCGGGATAGTTCTTGGCGAAGTCGTCAACCAGTGCGGGCACCGAGCTTTGCGGACAGTAGCCGACGAACTTGGCCCCCCCGCGCAACAGTCCCTTCACATGATCGTAGATGTGTCCGTGATCGATTCCAACTACCGCAAATTTCTTCACCGCCGCGCTCCATGGCAATCATTTTGGCCAGACCAAATCGCGGTGCACGTAAAATGTCAAGCACCGACGTGACCTCTGCACTAACCACGGAACGCATTGAAATGGCTATTTTCAGCCAGTTTTCGCCGTTCGGAAACTTTGGTCAGACCAAGCGCTTGACATTTTGGTAAGACCAGAACAGATTTTGCATCTCGACATTGCTCAGCATTCCCTGGAGGAGAAACGGAATGAGACGTGCACTGCTCAAGACCACAACCGCAATTGGCCTGGTCATCGCCGCGCCGGCCATGGTCGCTCATGGTCAGCAAATTACCGTTTGGGCCGGCGACACCGGCACTGGCGGCAAGATTTTTGCCGAAATGGCTGAGAAATTTGAAGCTGAAAATCCGGGGGTCGACGTCGTCGTCGAGGAGGTCAGCTATCAGACTCTCGTCGAAAGCTTGCCGGTCCAGCTCGAAGCCGGCGAGGGCCCCGATATTGCCATCATCACCGATCTGGGCGGGTTGAGCCGCTTCTATCAGGACATCACCCAATATGTCGACGCGGCCTATTTCGAACAGGAATGGTCGCAGACACTGCAATGGCTGCGGGGCGGCAATGCCGACAGCACGGCCATATTCGGCATGCCGACAACTTTGACCGTCAATGGCGGCTATGCCAACCTGACCCTGTTCGAACAGGCTGGCGTGCCTGTTCCCCAGGAGGGCGCGACCTGGCAGGAATGGGCCGAGGCCAGCAAGCAGGTGGCCGAGGCAACCGGTACCGAATTTGCCATGGAAATGGACCGCTCAGGCCACCGTTTCGCCAGTCTGGCGATCAGTTATGGCGCTGAGCTGGTCGATGAGGCCGGAAAGCCGGTGATCGATGACGGGCTTCGCGCCGCGATTGAGCAATTCGTTGCCTGGCACAAGGACGGCACGATGCCGATGGACTTGTGGGGTGCCGTCGGCGGCGCAACGCACCGTGAGCTGTTCTCGGACTTCCTCAATGCCAATGTCGTGTTCTACTTTGGCGGTTCCTGGACGCTCAACCAGATGGATAGCGAGGTCGGCGACCTGTTCGACTGGGCCGTGGTCCCGGCTCCATGCGGTCCGTCTTCATGCACGGTGATGCCCGGTGGTGGCGCCATGACGGTTTTCAAGCATACCAAGAATGCGGAAATGGCCGGCAAGCTGATCAATTTCTACGCTCAGCCTGAAAACCTCGACTATTATATTTCAAACGAGGTCGAAATCCCCTCGGCTGCCACGCAGATCAAGAATGGCGTGGACTACCCTTCGGCGTCCGAGCGAACGGCTCAAAGCCTGGCGACCTTCATTGCCCAGATCCCCAAGATGGACGCGGCCGCCTATCGGTTCCAGGGCTGGCGCTTCCAGCGCGCCATGATGAATGCGCTGACCACCCGCATCAGCCAGGTGCTCAATGATGAACTGACGGTAGACGCCGCGCTTGAGCGCATCGAGCAAGACGTCAACCTGGCCATCGAGGCCGCAGGCAAGCCGTCCTGATCTCAGTGCGACCGCTGCCGCGTGCAGCGGTCGCATCTAGCAACCAGCAAGGATTCCGACATGGGCGCCAAGGCGCAATTTGCCACCGCAGCGGTGACGTTGATCACCTTGCCGGCCCGCATCATCGAGCCATTAATGTCTGGCTTGCAGCGGTTTATCGGCATCAAGCGCATGCCATGGGCCTTCCTGCTGCCCAATCTTCTGGCAGTCGTGCTGTTCGCGCTGCTGCCGGTCGTGATCAACGTCTATTATTCGCTCAGCGGCAGCGATCGCCTGTTCCCCTGGGACCGCCCCTATGTGGGGGGCTATAATTATCAGAGCCTGTTGGACTGCAAGAATTTCCTTGATCCGTCCACCTGCTCGCGTGACCTGTTCTGGCGCGCGCTTGGCAATACGATGGTCTTCGTTCCCGTGCAGGTTGTCTGCATGATTGGCATCGCGATGCTGACGGCGGTCTGTCTGAACCGGGACATTCGCGGGCGCGGCTTCTTCCGGGGCGTCTTCTTCTTTCCCGTTATGCTCTCGCCAGTCGTTGTGGCGTTGACCTGGCAATGGATATTGCAGCGCAATGGCGCCCTCAATGGCCTGATGTCGGGCGCCGGCCTGACGCCGGTCAACTGGCTCGTCTTCCCCGACACGGCTTTTTTCTGGTCGATCTTCGTGACGGTCTGGGCGCATATGGGTTTTTACACAATCATCCTGCTCGCCGGCCTGCAGGCCATTCCCCGTGACGTCTACGAAGCGGCGCGCATGGATAGTGCCACGCCATGGCGCGCCTTCACGCGGATTACGCTGCCCCTCCTCAAGCCGGTTCTGCTTGTTGTCTTTATTCTGGCAGTCATCCGCTCGGTGCAGACCTTTGACGAGCTTTATGTCCTGACCGGCGGCGGCCCGGGTTCAGCGACGATGCTCATGGTGCAGTATATTTATGATGTCGGCTTTGCCAGCCAGCCGAGGAACTTCGGCCTTGCCGCGGCAGCTTCCCTGATGTTGGGCGTCGCGCTGCTCATCTTCACGGGCATCCAGATGCGCATTTCCCGCGGAGGTAACAATGACTGATGCCGGCACGAAACAATCGGGCCTGTCTGTCACCGATTTCGTGACCCGACGACGCGGTCGCAAGCGGCTCGACACCACGGACTGGCTGACCTATGGCTATTTGATGCTGGGCCTGGTGGTGATGTTCACCCCCGTGCTCTGGGTGGTTATCTCCTCCTTCAAGACTCCCGCAAACCTCGCCGAATTCCCGCCCACTTTGCTGCCCTATTCCAGCGAGAACGTCGTCGTTGAGGGATATGACGATCCATTGCCGCTGTTTGACGTGGTGATGGAGAACGGCGAGGTCGCGCGACTGGCGCAGCTGCGGCGCGTGGGCATTCAGGCGCAGATGATCGACCCTGCCGAGCCGGAGGTGCGTATCGTCGTGCCGGTCGAGAACGCGACGCCGGTCAGGCGTCTCTACCTGGCAGTAGAGAACTATACCAACCTGCTGGCCAGTTCGGGCGATCAGCTCTGGCGCTACGTCTTCAACAGCCTGTTCATCACCGTGGTTGCTACGTTGATCACGCTGGTCATGAACTCGATGGCGGCCTTTGCCCTGTCAAAGTACCGGTTCCGCGGCTCCAATGTGGCGCTCGTCTCGATCCTGGCCACGTTGATGATCCCGGCAACCGTGGTTCTGGTGCCTACCTATATGATCGTGGCGCAGCTGGGTCTGGTAGGCAATCTTTGGGGCGTCATCCTGCCGACGGTCGCGACCCCCACCGGTGTGTTCCTGCTGCGCCAGTATATGCTGACCATACCTGATGAGCTGATCGAGGCAGCACGCATGGACCACGCCAGTGAATGGCGCATCTTCTGGCGCATCATTTTGCCGCTCTCGGCTCCGGCGCTGGCCGTCGTCGCGATTTTCTCCATTCTCTCGCGCTGGAACGACTTCCTGTTGCCATTGGTCGTGCTGACAAAGCGCGAATCCTACACGTTGCAGCTGGCATTGGCTTCGTTCCAGGGTGAATACGGTATCCGCTATGAAATCCTTCTGGCGATGACCACGCTCACCGCCCTGCCACTGGCCTGCGCCTTCATCTTCCTGCAGCGCTACATCACCAGCGGCATCGCCTCCACCGGCATCAAGTAAGGGGCCTAATCATGGCTAAACTCACCCTCGTCAACGTGAAAAAGTCATTCGGGGCCGTCGAGGTCATCCCCGGCGTCGATCTCGACATTGAAGATGGCGAATTTGTCGTCTTCGTCGGCCCATCCGGTTGCGGGAAGTCGACGCTCCTGCGCCTGATCGCCGGCCTGGAGAATGTCACCGACGGCGACATAAGGATCGATGACGCGAGCGTTGTCGAGACGCCCGCTGCCGATCGCGGCGTTGCCATGGTGTTTCAGTCCTACGCGCTCTATCCCCACATGACGGTGCGCGAGAATCTCAGCTTTGGCCTGGAAAACATCCGCATGGCCAAGGCCGAAATCAACAGGCGTGTCGATGATGCGGCGCGCCTGCTGCAGATCGAGGCCCTGCTGGAACGCCGGCCCAGGCAGCTCTCCGGCGGTCAACGCCAGCGTGTTGCGATCGGACGCGCCATCACGCGCGATCCCAAGATATTTCTGTTTGACGAACCCTTGTCGAACCTGGACGCGGAACTGCGCGTGCTCATGCGTGTGGAGATCACCAAGCTGCACGAGCGCCTGGGCAACACCATGATCTACGTGACCCACGACCAGATCGAGGCCATGACCATGGCCGACAAGATCGTCGTGCTGCGCAAGGGTGTCGTGGAGCAGATCGGCGCGCCGCTCGATCTCTATAACCGGCCGCACAATCTCTTTGTGGCCGGCTTTATCGGCTCGCCGCGCATGAATTTTGTTTCCGGCAATGTCAGCCAGGACAAGGGTCGCACCGCCTTTGCCGCGCTCAACCTGCCGCCACTCGAGCTGCCTGACGCTCAGCACATAACCCGCCAGGGCGAGGCAACGCTCGGCGTGCGGCCGGAAGATTTCGTCGTCTCCCGCGACCCCGGCAATGGCTGGCCGATCAAGGTCGGGGTAACCGAGCAATATGGTGCCAACAGCTATTTGCACTGCACCCTCGGGGATGACCTGCCTATCCTCGTGCACGAGGCCGGGCAAAGCCAGGCCAGGAGCGGAGACGTGCTGTACATCGCGCCCCGGACCGGCCAATGGCATCTGTTCGACGCCGAAGGCCTGGCAATGGGGCAGGCGGCGACGGAGAATGCGCCGTGATTGAAACCTGGCGCTGGTTCGGACCCTCGGACGTCACGACAATCGCCAACGTCATGCAGACCGGTGCCCAAGGCATCGTCTCGGCGCTGCACCACATTCCCGATGGTCAGGTGTGGCCGGCCTCGGAAATCGCCAAGCGACAGAGCCAGATTGCCACGACTGCCGACGGCGCCGCGTCGGGCCTGCAATGGCTGGTCGTCGAAAGCCTGCCCGTGTCAGAGCAGATCAAGCAGCAAACCGGCAACTGGCGCGAACACATCGCCAACTACAAGACCAGCCTGGCCAATCTGGCAGTGGCCGGCCTTCGGGTGATCTGCTACAATTTCATGCCGGTTATCGATTGGACGCGGACCGACCTGAACTGGCGTCTGCCCCATGGCGGCACCTGCATGCGGTTCGATGCCATCGACTTCGCAGCCTTCGACATTTATCTGCTCAAGCGGCCAGGGGCAGCCAAAGGCGTCCCGGAGGTCGTCGCCAACCAGGCGGAGCGCCGCTTCGCAGAGATGGACGAAGCCGCCCGGAACCGGCTGGCGGCGAGCGTACTTGCGGGCTTGCCGGGCGCAGACGAGACACTCACCATCGCCAATGTGCATCATCATCTCGATCAATATGCAAATATTTCTTCAGATCAGCTGCGTGCCCACTTGATCGATTTTCTGAGCGAGGTGGTTCCCGTTGCAGCACAATTGGGCCTGCGGCTGTGCTGTCACCCTGATGATCCGCCGTTCGGGTTGATGGGGCTTCCCCGCATCATGTCAACAGAAGCCGACTATCGGCATGTTCTGACGGCCATCGACAGCCCTGCCAACGGTATGACGCTGTGCTCGGGGGCGCTCGGCGCACGTCAGGACAATGACCTGCCCGGTATCATGCGCAGGCTCGGCGATCGGGTTCATTTCCTGCACCTGCGCAATGTCAGGCTGGAAGGCGACTACATCGGCAGCTCCTTCCACGAAAGCGAACATCTTGATGGCAGCGTCGACATGGTCGCCCTGATCGCGGCGATCACCGATGAGGAAACCAGACGTGCCAGCGCCGGTCGTGACGATGCCAGCATCCCGATGCGCCCCGACCACGGCCAGGACATCCTGGATGATCTGGGCCGCAAGGCTCAGCCTGGCTATCCTTTGATTGGCCGCCTTAAGGGACTGGCCGAACTGCGGGGCGTGGCCCGCGCTTTGGCAAGGGCGTAGCGCCGGGCAGCCACCAACCCCCTTCGGGCTCGCAAGACTGGCTGGCGCAGTCGACAAGCTCGTCGGTTTGACCTGAAGTCATGGCCGGGGGGCATGAAGATGGCTTTCCGCGGTCAGCTCTCGGCGGGCTGTGGTCAGACGACCGCTGACCATGCCTTGTCAATTGGTCCGGATAGGTCGGACTATGCGATGCCGCAACCACGGAATCCGCGAGCCCTCATAGAGACAGGCCACCCGAGACTTCCAGCCGGTGTCCAATGAGCGAGGAAATGCTGCGGAACTGCGCACCATTATGCAGCGGGATGGCCCGTCAAACCGTACAGAACGAACTTTGGCGAGCGCACGATAGCTTGCGCGCAACCAGTTCGCCCCCGAGTTTTAGTAGATCACGCCAAATTTCAGCAGGTTGTAGACGAATGCCGTCCAAGTCACCGTGATCGATGCGAGCACAAGTGCGATCGCAACGGTCGTCGACCAGAGCCCTCTCCGGTCACCTGCGGCGTACACCACATTGGCTGCGGCGCTGGCGCCCAGGCCAAAAGTTCCAATCACGGTCAGCGCCTGCAGCGTCACAAGCAAAGCATCGGTCCTGTTGCTCAGCAGGCTCAGGTCGTTGAACATCGCCGTCAGCATTGCGATCCAGCCGACGAATGCCATGACGATCACAAGGGCTGATGCGCGCACGCCGTGATAGGCGAGCCGGGCTGCACCGGACAGCGCAAGTGGTGCGCCATAACGACGGCGGACCAAGGCCGCAGCGGGCCACTGAACGGCAGTTGCGGCCAGAACGCCCAAGCTTGCGAGAAGGGCAGGCATGAGCCAGCTTGCCGATCGTTGCCATGGCGCTGGTTCGTACACCATGATTGGCGCCATGGTGTCGAGACTGAAGCGGGTCGCACCCGCCTCTCCGATCGTCGCCGCGATGCGCTCGTCGCTATTGCGCGACTGCCAGACGAACGGCTCCACCTCTATCCATTCGTGCACTTCGGCACCAATGATGGGCAGATTGGTTCCCTGCAGCTTTCCGTCTTCGGTTGTGGTGATGATGGTCGGTTCCAACATTTCGGCCAAGCTCACAAAGCTCGTGTCGGAGCGACGCGAGGCGATCCACTGGCCGACCAATCGAGCGGCGTTTCCTTCCCCGATATCCACTGGGGCCGGAGCCTCTTCGCCGGGAAAATACCGATCGGCGAACTCGGAGAACAGGAGTGCCCGCAGGTCATAGGCTGCGTCGCTCTCGCCGGTGCTGTTGATGGACACAAACACGCCGACTCCCTCATCGATGAACAGATTCACGTCGGAGTGGAACGTTTGAGTGTCGCCGCCATGGCTGATCACCCGATGCCCGTTGACCGAGTTCTCGTAAAAGCCGAGGGCCATGCCGTTCAGCGCAGGGATGCTGGCGAAGGCTTGCTGGTGCATGAGCCGCGCCGTTTCGGGCCGCAGGATCTGCGCGTCGCCCAGGCGACCTTCGCTCAGATGCGCCAGCATGAAACGAGCCATGTCGGGAGCAGTGACCGTGAGCGCGCCGGCCGGCGACGCGGCTGCCAGTTCAAACCGCGTCGGCGGGCCGCTGGCGGTGTGATAGCCATTGGAAAGTTCGCCAAGCTGCGCTTCCGTCAGGTCCTGCGAAAAGGTGGCGCTCTCCATGTCGAGCGGAGTGAAGATGTTCTCGTCGACGTACTCGCCGAACGGCTGTTTGGCAACGCGCTGGACAACATAGCCGGCGAGCGCAGTGGCATAGTTGGAATAGGCAGGCGTTGTGCCTGGGGCGAAGATTCGGGCCGGGATATAGTCACGGACGAGTTCTTCGAATGGCACCACTTCCTGCGGATCGAAGGTGATGACGTGCTTGAGCTGTTCCTCAAATCCCGCAGTGTGAGTCATGATGTTCCGCAGGGTGATCGGCTGCCCCTCAAATGGCGGAATGGTGAAATCGAGATAGCTGTTGACGTCGGTGTCGAGGTCGAGAGCGCCGCGCTCCACCAGTTGCATCACGGCGGTCCAGGTCATCAGCTTGGAGACGGACCCGGCGCGGAACAGCGTTCGTTCCGGGTCGATTGGCCTGCCGGTCGTAACATCGGCAACACCATAACCCTTGGTCGTGAGGATGCCGCCATCGGCGACCACTGAGACCACTGCGCCGGCAATGTCGCCGGCTTGCAGAGCGTAGGGCACGATGCCATCGAGCCAAGCGTCGACGTCTGCTTGTTGCAAACGGTGCACCATAGGCTCAGGCGTTGGTGACGGCGCGGCCTGTTGCGCCAGGGCCGGACCGGTCAGCGTCATCGCCAGCGCGGCGAGCATGCTCAGTGTTCGCATTTTGAAACCTCATTTGTTGAACGGCTTCATTACCGATGAGCGGCATTGCTGCCGAAGCCGGGCCTTTCCTGGGTGGCCCTCGGTGTTGGGCCCAGAAGGCCACCGCTCAGGCGATCGCGTTATCGCGCAATATCTTCCCGCCCCCGGGCAATGTCGGGTGCAGTCTCGGGGGTCGAACGGGCGTCCTGCACACGTCGTAGCAGCGCCCGATCAAGGGTCGATCAGATCAGTCGTTGAGGATCTTTGTCATTGACGCGCCGATCTGCCCGCCAGAATATGTGTCCCCGTAATCCTGCCGCGACTTCTCCGCCAGTTCGACAAGAGGCGATAGCGAAGAAATGCGCTTGCTGAGCGCAGCCGTCATTGGCGCTGTTTCATCGAGTAGGTCGCGTATTTTGCTGAAACGCTCGGTCATCGTGGCCCAGAGCGTGGCCGTGATGACGTCGGCGACTCCTGCTGCGGGGCTTCCAAGGAGATAGCCAGAATTTCGATCCAGACCGTAGCGGCGGCCGGTGTCCTCCCAGATGCTCATCCATTTCGCCAGTCGAGGCCGATACGTTGCCCACCGATCCTCGGTCCACATGTGATCACCTCCGTTGAGCGTTATTTCGTCTATGACATCATTGGCATCATTGACGATCTTCATTGTCATGGCGCGACGCTCCAGGTCGTCCGGCATCAGATTCAGTGTTTCGCCAAGATAGAAGATGATGGCGGGCATTTCGGCCAAAGCGACTTCGGTCCTGTGATCAATCAAGACAGGTGGTCCCATGAAGGGCACGGGCATGTCGCGCACGGGGCCTTCCATGAGCCGCGAGATCTTCGCATCGCCACCCTCAGTCCACGTCTTGCCGGCAAACGCGAGCACGGCGCGCACGAATTGACCGCGAAAGGGAGCAGACCAGTAAAGCAGTTCGTAGTCCATGTTCATCTCCAATTGACCCCTACCGTGTTGGAAGCGGAACGCGCGTGCGGCCTTGTGGTGCCAGTGCGATGACAAAAGTTGCCACCGGCCCAGACAAGACAGGGTGGATGCGAACATCCCCAGCATTGACCAGCGGGCAAATGTCGAGGTGAAGCTGCGAAAGCTCTTTGCCGACTGATGCCGGCAATAAAGCCGGCATCATTGCATGGGGTGGAGTTGCGTCAGACCTTGATACCAAAGAGTTTTTCGGCATTCCGGAATGCGATCT
>CAXBKI010000038.1:0-10998 GCA_963975955.1 uncultured Devosia sp. | reverse complement strand
GCGGCACAGCACCTCGCAGCCCACCAGTTCGCCGGTCCGCAGATTGATCACCGGCTGGTAATACGGCTTGATTTCGCCACGGGCGATGCCGCGCTCCAGGTCGAACGCCGGCACCTTCGAGCGCCGCACATAGTGCAGGGCCAGCACCAGGAACGCTGCGCTCATCAGGCACGCCACAATGGTAAAACTGACGTCGAGATCGGCATAGCCGCCCCGCGCCATGGCAAAGGGCAAGGCGTATTCCACCTTGAGCGGCAATTCGCCGGCAAAGCTCTGCGCGTAGATGAACTCGGCGGATTCCGTCCGCCGGTCAAAACTCGACGCATCGCCGATCGTCATGATCGAGGTACCATCGGTCAGCGTTACCCGCAGCATGGCGCCCGGTTCGATGCCCTCGGTCAGCGTGCCCTTGGTCTGGCCCAGCAGCGGCACGAATGCCGATACTCGTCGCAGCTCGCCAAACGCCTGGGTGATCTTGAGCGCCGGCATATCCATGTCGCCCAGCTTGACCAGCGTGATGGTCTCGGGACGCCCGGGCACCGGCAGTGCCTTGGACAGCGGCCAGTAATCCACATTTCGCCCGAACGCATCGCAGTACTGCACGCCATCGGCGTTCTCGACCAGGACCTGTTTCATGTTGAGACTGGTCTCGATCGCCACCTGGACATTGGCCACAAAGGTCGGCGTACACAGCGACGGGCTATCGGCCAGAATGGTCCGCAGCGACGCAATGGCGTCCGTAGAACCTATGGCGATTTGTGAGGCGATGTTCTGAACATACTGATTGGAAACGTCTTTCGCGCGAACGCGGACGTAAGAGTCCAGCACATAATCCACGGCCAGAATAGGCGCGAACGCCAAAATGGCGCCGAGTAGCATCAGGACATGTGAGTATCGGCTCTTCAATTGTCGAATCCGAAACGGCTAAATACCCCTCATGCGTAGCAACCAGTCTTTAACGCATCATTAACGCTGGTTAACACCGGAAAACCAGCCGAACAGCCTGCGCCGGACAGCAAAAGGGCGGCCCCATTGTCGGGGCCGCCCAAAGTCTTCGGCAAATGGCAGGTCTATTTCTTGTCCTGAACGTTCAGCCTTATGCTCAGCTCACGCAACTGCGCTGCCGATGCCTGGCTGGGTGCGCCCATCAGCAGGTCTTCGGCCTGCTGGTTCATCGGGAACGCCGTGATCTCGCGCAGGTTCTGTACGCCGCACAGCAACATCACCACGCGATCCACCCCGAACGCGGCGCCGCCATGCGGCGGTGCGCCATACTGGAACGCGCGATAGAGGCCGCCGAACTGCTCCTCAACCTCCTCGCGGCTCTTGCCGGTCAGCTCGAAGGCCTTGACCATGGTGTCGGGCAGCTGGTTACGGATCGAGCCCGACGCGATCTCGTAGCCATTGCAGACCGCATCATACTGATAGGCCTTGATGGTCAGCGGATCCTGGGTGTTGAGCGCCTCGATCCCGCCCTGCGGCATCGAGAATGGGTTGTGCGCGAAGTCGACACGCTTGTTTTCCTCGTCCCACTCGTAGAACGGGAAATCCACGATCCAGCACAGGGCAAACTGTTCGGTGTCGACCACGTCGAGGTCGGCGCCGACCTTGTTGCGCGCGTCGCCGGCGAACTTGTAGAACTTGCCCGGCCGTCCGCACACGAAGAACACGGCATCGCCATCGTCCAGGCCCAGCTGGGCCTTGAGCGCAGCAGTGCGTTCTTCGCCGATATTCTTGGCAATCGGGCCCGAGCCCTGCCCTTCCTTGAAGAAGATATAGCCCAGCCCCGGCTGCCCCTCGCCCTGCGCCCAGGCATTCATGCGATCGCAGAACGCCCGGCCAATTGGCTCGGCGCCGGCCTTGTTCTTGGCCGGAATGGCCCAGACCTCGACCTTGTCGTCCGCCTCGATCTGGCCGGCAAACACCTTGAAGCCGGAGCCGGCGAAGTGCTCGGTCACGGCCTGCATCTCGATCGGGTTGCGCAGATCGGGCTTGTCGGAACCGTATTTGCGGATCGCCGTGTCATAGGGAATGCGCGGCCAGTCCTTGGTGACGCGCTTGCCATCGGCGAATTCCTCGAAGATGCCGGTCATGATCGGCGTCATCGTGTCCCACACGTCTTCCTGCGTGACAAAGCTCATTTCCAGGTCGAGCTGGTAGAACTCGCCCGGCAGGCGATCGGCCCGCGGATCTTCGTCGCGGAAGCATGGCGCAATCTGGAAATAGCGGTCGAAGCCGGCCACCATCAGCAATTGCTTGTACTGCTGGGGCGCCTGGGGCAAGGCGAAGAACTTGCCGGGATGGATACGGCTGGGCACCAGGAAGTCGCGCGCGCCTTCCGGCGACGAGGCTGTCAGGATCGGCGTCGAGTATTCGGCAAACCCGGCTGCGCCCATGCGGTTGCGCATCGAGGTGATCACCTTGGTGCGCTTGACGATGTTGGCGTGCAGCTTTTCCCGGCGCAGGTCCACGAAACGATACTTCAGCCGCACGTCCTCGGGATATTCCTGGTCGCCGAACACTGGCAACGGCAGTTCCTTGGCAGTGGAGAGCACCTCGATCTCACGGATGAACACCTCGATCGTGCCCGTGGGCAGATTGGGGTTCACGGCCGAGGCGTCACGCAGCTTGACCTCGCCGTCAATGCGGATGACCCATTCCGAACGGATCTGCTCGGCCGCCGCAAATGCCGGCGAATCGGGGTCCACGACGGCCTGTGTCAGGCCGTAGTGATCGCGCAGGTCGATGAACAGCAACCCGCCATGGTCTCGGATACGATGGGCCCAACCGCTCAGTCGGACGGTTTTGCCCGCGTCCTCGGCAGTCAGTGCCCCGCAAGTGTGCGAGCGGTAGCGATGTGAGGTCATGTCAAAATGCTCTGCAAAAAGGCCGGAATCTTGGGGCGGAAAAGCGCATGGGCGTTCCCAATTGTCAAGTTGAACGACCGCCGGCACCGCGATTGCGCGCTCCGGCGGCCAGGCCATGCCCCGGCTCGGAAAATCCGGTCTGGAGTGGGGTTGCCGCACCTGCTAGTAACAATCGTGACGAATTTGAGACGGGCGCACGCATGGACCTGATAGTTTCCACCGACGTTCTCGCGGCTTTTTGCGAGCGCGCTGCAAAGTTTGATTTTGTGACGGTCGATACCGAGTTTCTCCGGGAGACCACCTATTGGCCCAAGCTGTGCCTTGTTCAGGTGGCGACCGATGATGAGGCCGTGCTGATCGATCCGCTGGTCCCCGGCTTTGATCTGACCCCGTTCTACGATCTGCTGGCCAATCCGGCGGTGACCAAGGTCTTCCACGCTGCCCGGCAGGACATCGAGATTTTCGTCAAGGCCACCGGCAAGGTGCCCGAGAACATCTACGACACCCAGGTCGCGGCCAGCGTCTGCGGCTTTGGCGACAGCGTATCCTATGACAATCTGGTGCGATCCATCACCAGCGTTGAACTCGACAAGTCGAGCCGGTTCACCGACTGGTCGGCGCGCCCGCTGTCCGAAAAGCAGCGGCTCTATGCCATTGCCGACGTGACCCATCTGCGCGACATCTACCGCGAACTGCGCAAGCAGGTTGCCGCCACCAGGCGCGGCGGCTGGGTCGATGATGAAATGAGCATCCTGCGCAGCGTTGACACCTATGTCACCCAGCCCGATCGGGCCTGGGAACGCCTCAAGATGAAGATCAACCGCCCGCGCGACCTTGCCGCGCTCAAGCAGCTGGCCGCCTGGCGCGAACAGCGCGCCCAGGACAGCGATCAGCCGCGCAGCCGCGTGCTCAAGGATGATGTCCTGTTCGAGCTGGCCATGCAGCGGCCCCTGACGCCCGACGCCTTCGAGCGCCTGCGCGCGGTGCCGCGCGGCTTTGGCCGCAGTTCGGCCGCCGCCGAGATCATGGCCCTGCTCGCTGTCGTCGAGGCCGTTCCCAAATCCGAGCTGCCCGCCATGCCCGAGCGCTATCGCGGTCCCTCACCCAAGGGCGCCGTCGGCGATCTGGTGCGCGTGCTGCTCAAGGCTGTGGCCGAACAGAACGGCGTCGCCGCCCGCATCATTGCCACCTCCGACGAGGTCGACGCCCTAGTGCTCGATGACGATGCCGATGTACCCGCGCTCCGCGGCTGGCGCCGCAAGCTGTTTGGCGACAAGGCGCTGGCCATCAAGCACGGCCGCATTGGCCTGGCTGCCACCCGCAAGGGGATTGTCGAATTCGACATCAAACCCGAGGAAGCGGCGGCGGCAGCCGAGTAGCGAGACTAAAGCACGCGGATCTTGGCTGTTTTGAACCCGACAGCACCCGCAAAGGTGTCGAAGCGGTTCTGCAGGTGCTCGCCGTCCAGGAAGGCAAGGTCGGTGGGCAGCACCAGCGAGAGCACGTCGCCGACAACTTCAAAGCGGATGCGCGGCAGCACGCCGGGCATCGCCGCCGTCATCGGATAGGCAACACGGAACAGGGTGCCGATCATCCGGGCCCGCTGCGTCAGTTCGGCATCACCCAGGCCGACCAGTGATGCGGCCGCCTTGCTCTTGGGGCCTTCATAGCGGATGGCGATAACCTGTGCCAGAAACGCCCGGCCGGGATGATCCACGCCGCTCAGCGAACCATAGGCAACCGCGTCGATGCTCTGGGAGCCGCGATAGTCCGGATGCGCCCGCCAGCCGATATCGGACAACAGGCACGCAACGCTGCGCAGCCGGGCCTCGCGGGCACTCTCCTCCATCCCGGCGACGGCCAGGAACTGGCTGGAAAAGGCAATGAGATCATTGGCATGCGCCGGCGAGCGCGACCGCAGCACCGATAGCTCCTCGGCTCCCTGGATCAGCGGATCGATCGCTTGTTCCCGCGCGTCCAGCATGCCGTAGAGATAGCCCTCGCGCACGCCCAGCGCCGAGAACACCACGTTCTCGAACGGTCCGGCCTGCAGCACCTCGGCCAGCACCGCTGCCCCGAACGGCACCAGTTCACGTCGGGAGGAGCTGACCTGGTCGGCGCCGCCATAACCCTTGAGCGAACTTGCCGCGACAATCTCGCCGCAAAAGGCAATCATCTCCTCGGCCGGCACCACATAGTGCTGAACCATGCGCAGCGGATATTTGCGTACGATCTGGTGCAGCTTGGCCAGGGCGCGCCAGGTCCCGCCAATGGCAGCAAACGAGCTGCCTTCCGCCGCCGTTGTCAGTACCGAGTCCTTGAGCCGCTCGCGCACGATGGCGGCAGCCTTGCTGGGCGAACCATTGCTGTCATCCTGCAGCCTGATCACGCCGAGCTCGAAGGATTGCCCATCCGTGTCGCTGCCGTTCAGGATCTTAGAGAGCTCCAGGCTTCCCCCGCCCAGATCGCCCACCATGCCGCTGAAGTCCAGAATGCCGGCAACCGCACCGAGCGCGGCATAATGGGCCTCCTGCTCGCCGCTGAGCACCTGCACCGGGCTGCCCATCAGCCCTTCGACGGCGTCGACGAACGCCTCGCGATTGGCCGCATCGCGCACGGCCGATGTCGCCAGGATGAACACCTTGCCCACCCGCATCATCCGGCTCACCAGGGCAAACCGTTTGATGGCATTGAGCGCCTGGGCCATGTTGGCGTCGGCCAGCCGCCCCGTCTGCCCGACCCCGCGCCCCAGCGCACAGGCCGATTTCTCGTTATAAAGCGGCGTCAGCGCCCGCGCATGCCGCTCGTATACGACCAGACGAACCGAGTTGGAGCCGATATCGAGCACCGCCACGGGTCTGGCGCCCTTGATGCGCCCCTGCGCGGTCGGGTCGGCGTCAACGCCCCAGAACTTGTTCAAGCCTAGTCCTCATCTGCCTCGACCATGC
Source organism: uncultured Devosia sp. (assembly GCA_963975955.1). Classification (GTDB taxonomy): domain Bacteria; phylum Pseudomonadota; class Alphaproteobacteria; order Rhizobiales; family Devosiaceae; genus Devosia. The sequence continues at coordinate 5,183 of CAXBKI010000038.1, read as the reverse complement.
CGGCACTGCCGCGTCCCGACAGCGATGGATTGGTCATGAAGTAGTCATGGGCATTGAACGGTTCCTCGCCGTCCCCTGCGCGCACGCGATGCGAACTGCCGTCCGGCAGCACTTCCCAGCTCTGCTGGTTGTCGCGCAGATAGGCAACCAGAATTCTGTCGAGGATTTGCTTATGCACGGTGTTGTTGAGAATGGGCACCATCACCTCGACCCGGCCATCCAGGTTGCGGCCCATCAGGTCGGCCGAGGAAATATAGACCTTGGCGCGCCGGTTCGGCATCGCCTCGCCATTGCCGAAGCAGTAGATGCGGCTGTGCTCGAGGAACCGGCCAACCACCGATTTCACCCTTATATTGTCCGAAAATCCGGGGATGCCGGGCCGCAGGCAGCAGATCCCGCGCACGATCAGGTCGATCTTGACCCCCGCCTGGCTGGCGTCATACAGCGCGTCGATGATCAGCGGATCGACCAGCGAGTTCATCTTGAGCAGGATGCTGGCCGGGCTGCCATTGCGGGCCAGCTCGATCTCGTGATCGATATCGTTGAGCAGTTGCTGCCGCAGATTGACCGGCGACACCGCAATGCTCTCCAGTTCGGTCGGGCGGGCATAGCCGGTGATGAAGTTGAACACCCGCGCCACGTCCCGCGTGATCGACGGATCGATCGTGAAATAGCTCAGGTCGGTATAGATCTTGGCGGTGATCGGGTGATAATTGCCCGTGCCGATATGGCAATAGCTGACCAGCTTGCCCTTTTCCCGCCGCACCACCTGGCTGAGCTTGGCGTGTGTCTTGAGCTCGATGAAGCCGAACACCACCTGCGCCCCGGCGCGTTCGAGATCGCGCGCCCAGCGGATATTGGCCTCTTCGTCGAACCTGGCCTTGAGCTCGACCAGGCAGGTGACCGATTTGCCCGCTTCGGCCGCCAGCACCAGCGCCTTGATGATCGGGCTGTCCGCTGAAGTCCGGTACAGCGTCTGCTTGATCGCCACCACCTCGGGGTCCCGCGCGGCCTGCATCAGGAACTGCGCCACCACGTCGAAGCTCTCGAACGGGTGGTGCACCAGGATGTCCTTGGCGCGGATCGCGGCAAAGCTGTCGCCATTATAGTCGCGGATCCGCTCGGGGAAGCGCGCATGATAGGGCGTGAACTTGAGGTCGGGCCGGTCCACGTCGCACACCTTGCTGGCATCCGCCAGGCCAAGGAAGCCGTGCACTTCGAACACATCGCCCTCCTTGACGCCCATCTGCTCGCCAATCTGGCGTTTGAGCGCCCGCGGCATCGAGCTTTCTATTTCCAGCCGGATCACCTGCCCGCGCCGGCGCTGCCGCAGGGCGGTTTCAAATTCCACCACCAGGTCGGCGGCCTCGTCGTCGATTTCGATTTCGCTGTCCCGGATCACCCGGAAGGCACCCGAACCGGCGACCGAGTGGCCGGGGAACATCTTGTGGAAGAACTGCTTGACCAGCGTATCGATGGTCACCACCTCGCTGCGCCCTTCCGAGGTCAGCCCGCTCGGCAGGTTGATGAAGCGGTCCAGATTGCCCGGAATGCGCACCAGCGCGGTCAGCGGCAGATCGCTGTCGGGTCGCTTGAGCTCGAAAGCCAGCGCCAGGCCCAGATTGGGGATGAACGGGAACGGATGGGCCGGATCGACCGCGATGGGGGTCAGCACCGGGAATATCTCTTCACGGAACAGCTTTTCGAGATAGCTCACCTGGTCGGCGGTCAGATCGTCCTGCTCGTGGATCACCACGTTCTGCGCAAACAGCTCCTCGCGCAGTTCCTGCCAGTGATCCTGCTGTTCGAGCTGCAGGTGCTGCGCCAGCGTGGCGATCTCCTCCAGCTGCTCGGCAGGCGTCAGCCCATCAGCGCTCTGCTTGGCCAGCCCTGCCCGCACCTGCCCCTTAAGGCCCGCCACGCGCACCATGAAGAATTCGTCGAGATTGTTCGCCGAGATCGACACGAACCGCAGCCGCTCGAGCAGCGGATGGTGCACATTGCCGGCCTCTTCGAGCACGCGCATGTTGAACTGCAGCCAGCTGACCTCCCGGTTGACGAACCGCGCCGGACTCTTGCGCAGCGCCTCTGTGTCGGGGACCGAACCATCCATGTCGGCGGTCTCACTCATGTCATTCATCGGCTTCGTTGTCCCAGTCCTGGTTACCGCTGGCCTCGCCACGGAGGGCGCGCCGGCGGTCGAGTGCGTCAGCGGCAATACTGCGGGTTATGGCACTGCCCTTGGCCAGTGCCAGCCTATCCATTAGATCGGCCAGAAGCACGACTTCTTCTGTTGAGCGCTCCATGCGCGCCACCAGATAGGCAATGATCCTGGGATCGACAGTGAGTTGTCGATCACCGAACAGCTTCACGAACATCTGTGACAATTGAATGTCGTCCGCCAGCTCAAGGGTGAAGGCCGTGGCCCGCCGGGCCCGCGAACGCACATCATCGGTGGTCAGCGGCCAATTCGCAACCTCCTCGCGCGCCGTCATCAGGATCGGCCGCTGTTCGCGCAGCGACTGGTTGAGCAGGTGAAACAGTCCCGCCTCGTCATAGCCGAGCCGGTCCACGTCCTCGACCACGATCGGCTCCCGGCCACCCTCGGTTGCCAGCGCCTCCAGATCATTGATCCCCGCCATCCGTGCACCGCTGCGATCGGCAAAGATGCGCGCCAGATGCGATTTCCCCGATTTCGCCGGCCCCACCAGCAGCGTCACCGGCTCGGACCACTGCGGAAATGCCATGATCCGCCCATGCGCCAGGGAATTGCCCTCGCCCACCAGGAAATCGGCTTCCCCCTGCGCCGGTATATGCTCTAGCGCCAGCGCCAGTTGCCGCGTCGAGCCGGGCTCGTCAGGGAGCACTGGTAGCGTCACCGATCTCACCGGCTGGCTCGGAAACCTCCGGCACGGTGCTGTAGCCCCTGTAGAGGCTGCTCGCCTTGTATTTGCCCACGCCATAGCGCACCAGCACGCCGACAATGGCGGCCAGCGGCACCGCCAGCAGCAGGCCGACAAAGCCGAACAGCGCGCCGAACGCCAGCAGGGCGAACATCAGCCAGACCGGGTTGATATTGATGCTCGAGCCCACCAGCTTGGGGTACAGGATATTGCCCTCGATGAACTGCCAGATCATGTAGATCGCCGCGACGGCCACCACCATCCAGTAATTGGGCCAGAACTGCACCAGCGCAATCCCGATCGATAGTGAGAATCCGACGGCAAAGCCCATGAAGGGCACAAAGCTCAGCAGGCCGCTGATCAGGCCGACCGCCAGGCCGAAATTGAGGCCGATCAGGCTCAGCGCGGTGGCATAATACACCGCATCGATCAGCAGCACGCCGCCCTGCCCGCGGATCACCCCGGCCATCGACTCGTCGATGTCGCCCAGAATGCCGTTGATTTCCAGCTTGTGGTCTCGCGGCAGCAATCCCTGCAGCCCGCGCACCATGCCTTCCCAGTCCAGCAGCAGATAGAATGCCACGACCGGTGTCAGCACCGTCACCCCGATCACCGCCGCGCCCGTATAGCCTATATTGACCAGTTCGGCCGGCAAGGTGGCGATAAAGCCCAGCGCCTGGCGCGCCAGGTCATTGATCGAAGCCTGGAACTGCGCCGCCCGTTCCGGGCCCAGCCACTCATTGATCGATGGAGACCATTCGGTGATCAGCTTCTGCAGATCCTGCACATAGCCTGGCAGTCGCTGGATCAAGCCGATGATCTGCTGCCCCACCAGCGGCACGAACATGACAAACACGCCGATGACGATCATGATGACGCTCAGCAGCACCACTGCCGTCGCCCAGCCCCGGCTGAAATGCCATTGCTGCAGCCTGTTCACCAGCGGGTTGAGCAGATAGGCCAGCGCCGCACCGACCACGAAGGGCAGCAGGATGCCTCGAAACAGCCAGAGTAGCAGGATCAGCACGCCAAGGAACGCTACCCAGATCAGCACTTGATTTCTAAGCGTCATGGTGTCGTGCGGCCCTTGCGTCGCTGTGGTGGAGAAGCTATCAGGCCGTCTAACTTCCGGCCCCGGAATTGGCAACTGCCTTGGTCTACCGGTGACGGCATTACGCACGCTTTCCCCATTGAGCTCCGAGGCCCCATGTCTGACAAGCAAAACCTGACATCAAACGGACTTTCGTACAAGCAGGCCGGTGTCGACATCGATGCGGGAAATGCTCTGGTGGAAGCCATCAAGCCGGCCGTTCGATCCACGCGCCGTCCCGGCGCCGATGGTGAAATCGGCGGCTTTGGCGGATTGTTCGATCTCAAGGCCGCCGGCTTTGTCGATCCGGTGCTGGTTGCGGCCAATGATGGTGTCGGCACCAAGCTCAAGATCGCCATCGATACCGGCAATCATGCCACTATCGGCCAGGACCTGGTGGCCATGTGCGTCAACGACATCATCGTCCAGGGCGCCGAGCCGCTGTTCTTCCTCGACTATTTTGCCACCGGCAGGCTCGATGTCGAACAGGGCACCGCCATTGTCACCGGCATTGCCGAAGGTTGCCGCATTGCCGGCTGTGCCCTGATCGGGGGCGAGACCGCCGAAATGCCCGGCATGTATTCGGGCAAGGACTACGACCTGGCCGGCTTTGCCGTTGGCGCCGCCGAGCGTGGCACCCTGCTGCCGCGCCCCGATATCGCCGCTGGCGACACCCTGGTGGCCATCGCCTCGTCGGGCGTGCACTCCAATGGCTATTCCCTGGTGCGCAAGATCGTCGACCTGTCCGGGCTGGACTGGTCCGCCGATGCGCCCTTCGCCCCGGGCATCCCGCTCTCGGAAGCCCTGCTGACGCCCACCCGCATCTACGTCAAACCTTTGCTCGCCGCCCTCAAGGCCGGCCTTGCCATCAAGGCGCTGGCCCATATCACCGGTGGCGGCTTCATCGACAATATTCCCCGCGTGCTGCCCGACCACCTGGCTGCCCATGTCGATCTGGCTGCTGTCACGGTGCCAAAGGTCTTTGGCTGGCTGAGCAAGGTCGGCGGCGTCGACCAGCATGAGATGCTGCGCACCTTCAACTGTGGCGTCGGCATGCTCGTCGCAGTCGCCCCAGAGGACGCCGGCAGGCTGGTCGAGCAGCTGACCTCGGCCGGCGAGATCGCCGCCGTCGTTGGCAAACTGACCGATCGCGCCGGCGAAGCGGTGACGTTCGAGGGAAATCTGGCGCT
>CAXBKI010000037.1:0-11010 GCA_963975955.1 uncultured Devosia sp. | reverse complement strand
GGGTCCAGTACTCAAAGACGGATTTGTCGACCGACTGGGCGTGGGCGAGATCGCTGCGGCGATAATCGGGGATACGGGATGCCAGAATGTGATGGTGGCAGCGCTCGATGACATTGATGGTGTCGATCTGGACATAGCCCAGATGGGCAATGGCAGCGCGGGTCGCCTCCGGCCCGGTGCCGAAGGGTGCAAGGCTATCGAGACGCTGGGCAGCGATCCATAGATGGCGCGCGCGGGCGGTGTCGAGAACTAGCGGGGTCTTGGCCAAAGCGGGTATCCAAATCTGATGCAACGCCAGAGTGCGGCTGGCGAGCGCAGGGGTCAAGCGGCGGGGGCGTCGAGCGTAAAGACTCCGGGCGCCCGGTGCTGGGCCTCGGCGCGGTCGGCGGCGACAATATCGATGAAGGCGCGCAACGGCGTGGGCATGAAGCGGCTGGAGAAATAGAGGTGCGGGCCCTCAAAGCGGGGCCACCAATCGGCCAGAACGGGCGCCAGCGCGCCGCTGTCGAAATGCGGCTGAACCCAGTTGCGGAAACTGTAGATCAGGCCATGGCCGGCAATCGCCATCTCGATGGCGGAACGGGACGCGGCGGTGCTGATGATCATCTGCTGGGGAGGATCGAGCTTGATGATCTGGTTGCCGCGCTCGAATTCCCAACCGGTCAGGGCGCCGCTGGCAAAGCGGGAGAGAATGCAGCGATGGGCAAGAGTATCGTGGGGGACCTGCGGCATGCCATGGGCCGCCAGATAGGCAGGCGAGGCAGCCAGCGCGAACTGCTGGCGGCGCGGCCCGATAGGCACGGCGATCATGTCCTGAGCCAGATGCTCGCCATAGCGGATGCCCGCGTCGCAATCGGCGGCGGTGACATCGACCAGACGGTCATCGACGACCAGCTCGACAGCGACATCGGGATAGGCCGTGACGAAGCGATCGATCAGCGGGGGCAGGATGTCGACCATGACGGCGCCCGGGACATTGAGCTTGAGCCGACCGCGCACCTCATTGTGCGCGCTGACCGCATCGTCTAGGGCCAGACGGGCCTCCGACAGTAGCGGCGCAATCCGGGCGGCCAGGGCGCGACCCGCCTGGGTGGGCATGACGCTGCGGGTGGTGCGGGTCAGCAGCGGCACGGTCAGCTGGGCTTCGAGCCGGGAAATGGTCTCGCTGATCGTCGAGGGCGACAGGCCCAACCGCCGGGCGGCGGTGCGAAAGCCACCAGCCTCGACAACCGCGAGAAAGATGGCCAGGTCGTCAAAAGAGGGCTGCGCAGCATTGATCGGCATGCCGATCAGCCTATTCGCCACCAGCCCGATTATCAACGCAATCCGAACGGCTCATCTAGGGCAGGCCAATCCAAGGGCAGACATGGAGACACGAACATGACAGCAATACATGCAGACGCGGCGGCAGCCGGCCGCTTCACCTTCCCCGGCACCGACATTTCGGTCAACCGCATGGGCTATGGCGCCATGCAGCTGGCAGGACCGGGTGTGTTCGGCCCTGCCAAGGATCCAGAGGAGGCGCGCGCCGTGCTGCGTGAAGCGCTGGCGCTGGGCGTTGATCATATCGACACCAGCGATTTCTACGGCCCGCACGTGACCAATCGGCTGATCCGCGAAGCGCTTTATCCCTATGCCGACAATCTGACACTGGTGACCAAGATCGGTGCCTTTCGCGACGAGAAGGGCGGCTGGATCCACAACCACGACGCCGACTTCCTGCGCCGATCCGTCGAGGACAATCTTGAGCGGCTGGGGCTGAGCCGGATGGCCATCGTCAATCTGCGGATGTTCACGCCGCAGGACGATATCAGCACGCCGATGCGGGCGATGCGGCAGATGCAGGAAGAAGGGCTGATCGGCCATATCGGGCTGAGTACGGTGGATATGGCGCAGATCACCACCGCTCGCGAGATCGCGCCCATCGTCTGCGTGCAAAACCTCTATAATCTGGCGCACCGCAGCGACGATGCTATGATTGATGCCCTGGCAGGCGATGGCATTGCCTATGTGCCGTATTTCCCGCTGGGCGGCTTCCAGCCGCTGCAGATGGAGGCGCTGAACGCGGTGGCAGCGCGGCTCGGAGAATCGGCGCAGAGCGTGGCGCTTGCCTGGCTGTTGCAGCGCAGCCCCAATATCCTGGTCATTCCGGGAACCGCCTCGCGGGACCATCTGCGCAGCAATATTGCCGCCGCCAGCCTGCGGCTGGATGACGAGGCGCTCGCACTGCTCAACCGGCTAGGCTGAAGCCATCACCGGCCGGTACACGTCAAAAATAGTGCCCGGTCGCAGCAAAGCCGCTCTGCATCAGCAAGATGCTGCTGAGCAGTTCATGAGAAGAGCGTTCGTTGGAAAAAATGGTGGAGCCTAGCGGGATCGAACCGCTGACCTCTTGCATGCCATGCAAGCGCTCTCCCAGCTGAGCTAAGGCCCCATTATTTGGGTCTGCGGAGGGTCAATTACCTTCCGAAGCGAGGCGGAACCTATTGGATGATCCCGGCCCATGCAAGTGCCTAAATGACACTTTTTTTCAGTGCCGGCTGAACGCGTCAGCCGGCCAGAAAATCACGTGAAATCAAGGCTCGTCGTCAGTATTGACGTCAAATCCGAGCTCGTCCTCATCATCTTCGTCTTCCTCGAGGAAGGTATCGGCGTCGTCATCGCCCAGATCTTCGTCGACTTCGACGTCATCGGTATCTGGAATATCCTCGTCGCCTGATTCCTCGGCGTCCGCTTCCTCAAGCGAGACGATCTCGGGTGCGGCGACATCATCGATCTCGTCTTCGATCTCGTCCTCTTCGGACTTGACGGGCTTGGCTTTGACCGGCGCAGCCTTGGCGACAATGGCTGCCTGCTCAAAATAGGAGCGAGGATAGCTCTTGCCGGTATAGGGCGAGACGACCGGATCGAGATTGAGATCGTAGAATTTCTTGCCCGTTTCAGGGTCGGTCCGCTTGGTGCCGCGGTCGGAACTGGCCATCGATGTTCCTCGTGGATGGGGTTTGATGGGCATTTTGCCCTGTGTTTGGTCAGTCCGGTTATGGGCAAAGCCGGCCCCTGTCAAACCGAAAATGTGGAGAGCAGCTTCCCAGCCGGGCGGGGTGATGGCAATAGCGTGCATGACCGTGTTAAGTCCGGACTGCCCATGACCGACCCAAAGCTCAATCCCACGCCGCTCACCGCGCACGGTGCCGATCCGCTCAGCGGACGATTCAGCGTGCCCGGAGACGGCACAATCTCACTGCGCGCACTGCTGCTGGCGGCGCTGACGGTCGGGCGCTCGACCATTACCGGAATGCGGGCGTCCCGGAAGGTCCTGGCCAGCGCCCAGGCCCTGCGCCAGATGGGCGTGACAATCGAACAACACGGTGATGCCTGGCATGTCGACGGACTGGGCGTTGCTGGCCTGCTGGAGCCCGAGGGAGCACTCAATTCGGAAGGCCATGCGGACAGCACGATCCTGTTGCTGGGCCTATTGGCGCCTTACGGTTTGGTGACGTCGATCGACACCAGCTCCGCTGGGGAGGGCGCCCTGCCGCCCGCCCTGCTCGACGGGCTGGGCGCCTTGGGCGCGCGGGTGGAACACCGCGCCGAAGGCGGCCTGTCACTGCACGGCGCCAGCCTGCCCGTGCCGTTGCGGCAAAGCCTGATCGCACCCGATGAGGCGACCAAAACGGCACTCCTGCTCGCGGGTTTGCAGATTGCCGGCGACAGCGTGATACACGAGAGCGCGGCAACGGCCGACCATACCGAAAAACTGCTGGCCTTCTTTGGCGCCGATATCACGGTGACGCCCGACGCAGGGGATGGCGAAGGGGTGACGATTCGGCTGGCGGGGTTGCCCGCGCTCGTTCCGCAGGCGATCAATGTGCCGGGCGATCCGTCCGCCGCGGCATTCGGCATTGTGGCGGCCCTGATTATCAAGGGATCCGAACTGGTGGTCGAAAACGTGCTGATCAACCCGCTGCGCACCGGGCTGATCGACACGCTGCTGGAGATGGGCGGCGATATCCAGTTTCTCAATCAGCGCCAGATTGCCGGCGAGCATGTCGCCGATCTGCGGGTCCGCTCGAGCTGGCTCAAAGGCGTGCATGTCGACAGGCGTCACGCGCGGGCCATGCTGGACGATCTTCCTGCACTGGCGGTCGCGGCAGCCTTCGCGCAGGGCGAAACCATTATCGACGGGTTTGCAGCGCCGGACGGAACGGCCCACAACCAGCTGGACAGGCTTGCCGCGGGCCTCGCCGCCAACAAGGTGGACATTACCAGGGCCAGCGATAGCCTCGCCATTACCGGGGACGGCAAGGTGACAGGCGGCGCCAGCATCGAATGCCATGGCGACGCTGCCATCGCGATGAGCTTTGCCATAATGGGGCTGGCCAGTCGCCACAGAATAACGATCCGGGACGCTGGCGTGATCGCCGAACAGTTCCCCGATTTCGTCAACATCATGACAGCCGCCGGTGGCCGGTTTCCACCCAGCAAGGGACGTTAAGCCATGATTATTGCCGTGGATGGACCGGCCGCATCGGGCAAGGGCACGCGGGCTGAAGGGCTGGCCCGCCATTATCGATTGCCGCATCTGGATACCGGCCTGTTGTATCGCGCTGTTGGCTGGTCGGTGCGCATGGCCGCCGACGCGCCCGATTTTGCGGATCAGGCCATCGCTGCTGCTCGCTCACTGGATGCGGCTCATTTGAACAACCTCGAAGAACTGACAAGCGCGGAGGCGGGCATTTTCGCCTCACGCGTGGCGGTGATCGGGGAAGTGCGTATTGCCATGCGTGCCTATCAGCGCGATTTCGCCAATCAGCCTGGGGGCGCGGTGCTGGACGGACGCGATATCGGCACCGTGATCTGCCCACAGGCCGATGCCAAGCTGTTCATCATGGCCGACAGCAAGGTACGTATGGAACGGCGCGCGCGGCAGCTGGAAGCCCGTGGGCTGAGCGTTGACAGATATGCGCTCTATCACCAGATAGAGGAACGTGATGCCCGCGACATGGCCAATCCGTATGGCGGATTCTACAAAGCGGACGACGCGCACTTGCTCGATACCACGCTTCTCGATATAGAGGCGTCACTCCGCGCAGCCATCGCGATTGTCGATCGGGCCATGGCGCATAAGGCAGGGCTGTAAAGCTCAATTCCATCCTTGTGCGACCGGTCCGGGCAATCAGCCTTAGCGAGGCCAGCCGGACCGTTACCAAATCCATCGCCATTGCAGAATGGCCCCGTGTGCCGGCCGCTGCCAGTTGAGCTGCGGGCGGGTCTCATTTCTGGCGATGCTCAACCCCCAACCACCGGCACAAACGGAGAAGATATTTGGCACAGCAAACTGTGACGAAAGAAGATTTTGAATCGCTGTTGATGGACTCGTTCGTCGATAACGAGCCGCTAGAAGGCGCCGTCGTCAAGGGCACCGTCGTTGCGATCGAAAAAGACCTGGCGATCATCGATGTCGGTCTGAAGACCGAAGGCCGCATTCCGCTCAAGGAATTTGGCGCCGCTGGCCGTGACGGCCTGATCAAGGTGGGCTCGATCGTCGAGGTCTATGTCGACCGCGTCGAAAATGCTGCCGGCGAGGTGCTCAGCCGCGAGAAGGCCCGCCGTGAAGAGAGCTGGGTCAAGCTCGAAGTCATGTACACCAACAATGAGCGCGTTGAAGGCACCATCTTCAACCAGGTCAAGGGCGGTTTCACCGTCGACCTCGAAGGCGCCGTTGCGTTCCTGCCCCGTTCGCAGGTCGATATTCGCCCGATCCGCGATATCGCGCCGCTGATGAACGTGCCGCAGCCCTTCCAGATTCTCAAGATGGACAAGCGTCGCGGCAATATCGTCGTGTCGCGTCGTGCCATTCTCGAAGAGTCGCGCGCCGAACAGCGTTCGGAAATCGTGCAGCAGCTCGAAGAGGGCCAGGTTGTCGACGGCGTGGTCAAGAACATCACCGACTACGGTGCGTTCGTTGATCTGGGCGGTATCGACGGTCTCCTGCATGTCACCGACATCGCATGGCGTCGCGTGAACCATCCTTCCGAAGTGCTGACGATCGGCGAGACCATCAAGGTCCAGATCGTCCGTATCAACCACGAGAGCCATCGTATCTCGCTGGGCATGAAGCAGTTGCAGGCTGATCCATGGGAAGGCATCGAAGCCAAGTACCCGATCGAGGCCAAGTTCACCGGCCGCGTCACCAACATCACCGACTACGGTGCATTTGTTGAGCTGGAGCCAGGCATTGAAGGCCTGATCCACGTGTCCGAGATGAGCTGGACCAAGAAGAACGTCCGCCCCGGCAAGATCGTTTCGACCTCCCAGGAAGTCGAAGTTGTCGTGCTCGAGGTCGATCCCGACAAGCGTCGCATCTCGCTGGGCCTCAAGCAGACCCTGGCCAATCCATGGGAAAGCTTCGCCGAGAAGTTCCCCGTTGGCGCTGTCATCGAAGGCGAAGTCAAGAACAAGACCGAATTCGGCCTGTTCATTGGTCTCGACGGCGATGTGGACGGCATGGTCCACCTTTCCGATCTCGATTGGCAGAAGTCGGGCGAAATCGCTCTGGAAGACTACAACCGCGGTGACATGGTTTCGGCCAAGGTCCTCGATGTTGACGTCGAAAAGGAACGCATTTCCCTCGGTATCAAGCAGCTGTCGACCGGCGAAGTCGCCGACACTGCCGGCACTGAAGGCGGCATCCGCAAGGGTTCGATCGTCACCGGTACCGTCACCGAGGTCAACGAAGGCGGCATTGAAGTGCGCATCGCTGACAGCGAAATGACCGCGTTCATCCGCCGTGCGGATCTGAGCCGGGATCGCAACGACCAGCGTCCGGAGCGTTTCTCCAAGGGCGAAAAGGTCGATGCGCGCGTTACCCAGTACGATCGCAAGACCCAGCGCATCCAGCTTTCGATCAAGGCGCTTGAAATCGCCGAGGAAAAAGAAGCCGTTGCCAATTACGGTTCGTCCGCTTCGGGCGCATCGCTCGGCGACATCCTGGGCGCTGCCCTCAAGGACCGCGAAAAGGAATAGGTTTTGGTTCCTGCATAACCATGTTGCAGGCAAAACCCCGGGCCCGCGCTTCACAGCGCGGGCCTTTTGCTTTCTAACACCAGCATGACACAATCCATGCATTGGCGACCCCTAACAGCGCTCGATCTGCCGACGGTCCAGGCCATCGCGGCGCTGGTGCATCCGGATTTCCCCGAAGACGCGGCGGTCTTTGCCGAGCGGCAACGGCTCTACCCGGAAGGGGCGCATCTGCTTGCGCTCGACGGCGAAGCGGCCGGCTATGTGTTGAGCCACCCGTGGTATTTCAAGCAATTGCCGGCACTGAACGCGCTGCTGGAAGCGGTGCCGGAAAATGCCGACACCTATTACATTCACGATCTGGCTTTGCTCAACAGGGCGCGCGGCACCGGGGCGGCAGCAATGATCGTCGGCCAGATCCAGCGCCATGCGCGTGCCCGTGGCTTTGCCAATATGAGTCTGGTGGCAGTGAACGGCTCGCTGCCGTTCTGGCACAAGCACGGGTTCCGTGCCGCGGCGGCAAAGGGGCTCGAGCCCGAGCTGCTGTCCAAGCTGGAAAGCTATGAGGCGACTGCCCGGTTCATGGTCAAATCGTTCTAGTCCGACCCGTCATGGCGAAATGGCATGCTGAACCGGCTTGCCAAAGCCCGGCAGGGGCCGTACCGGACGGTGACGACCAACAGCGAGGCCGCGATGTCTGATCCCACCCCTTCCATGCCGGCGCGCGACCCGCATGCGACCATGGCCGCAGAGACTTTCCGCAAATCACGTGGGCTGTGGCGAACGCTCACCTTTGTCGCCCTGGCCATTGCCGTGATTGTCGGCCTGGGGCGGTTCGCCCTGCCCACGAGCACAGGCAATGCCTATGTGGCGCGGCTTGTCGTCGATGGCACGATTACCACCGATCCCGAACGGCTGGCTGCCATCGCCGCGCTGGCCGAGGACGATGCCGTCAAGGCGGTGATCATCGCCATCAACTCGCCCGGCGGCACAACGGCAGGCGGCGAGGAACTCTATGAGGCGCTGGGGCATTTGCGCGCAGCCAAGCCAACCGTGGCGGTGGTCGCCGAATTGGGCGCCTCAGCTGCCTATATGACAGCCATTGCGACCGACCGGATCTTTGCGCGGCGGCTATCCATCGTCGGCTCGATCGGCGTGCTCTATCAGCATATCAATGCCGGCAAGCTGCTCGACACCATCGGCGTGGACCTCGACAAGGTGGCCTCGGGCCCGCTCAAGGCAGAACCCGACATCAACGAGCCGATGACCGGGGCGCCGCGCGCCTCGATCGCCGCGCTGGTCGATGACAGCTTCCAGTGGTTCGTCGACATCGTCGCCGAGCGGCGCGGCATGAGCCGGTCGCAAACCCTGGACCTGGCGGACGGGCGGATCGTGACCGGCCGCGTCGGGGTCCAGACCGGCCTGATCGACGCCATTGGCGGGGAACGTGAGGCCCTAGACTGGCTGGAATCGGAACGCGACGTCGCAACCGAGCTGGACATCAAGACCGTCTGGCCGCGCCCTGAACAGGGTTTTGACCTGATCGGAACATTCCTGCACGGGCAGGCCCGCGCAATGCTGGGATTGCCAGAGTCCCCTATCCCGCTTGACGGTTTGGTCTCGCTTTGGCAGGTTGGGGCTGCCTCTTGAGATTAATGAGGTAATTGCCTGCCAACCGGAGCCTGGGATGATCAAGTCCGAACTCGTTGAGAAGCTTGCGGCGGAAAATCCTCATCTGTTTCAGCGCGATATCGAAAACATCGTTAATGCCATCCTTGATGAGATCGGCGATGCCATGGCGCGAGGCGATCGGGTTGAGCTGCGTGGCTTTGGCGCCTTCTCGGTGAAGAACCGGCCTGCGCGCATCGGACGCAATCCGCGTACCGGCGAACAGGTGGATGTGGGCGAGAAATATGTTCCGCAGTTCAAGGCTGGCAAAGAAATTCGCGAGCGGCTCAACCGCTCGTAACGGGGCCAGGGCTCCATAGGCACTGAACGCAATGGTCAACAAAATCGTCGGTTGGGTCGTTCTTGTCCCGATTTGCCTCGCGCTGGTGGTTTTCGCCCTCGCCAACAGGCACTTCGTGGTCATCAATTTCAACCCATTCGCCTCTGGCAATGTCACGGCCGAACCTGGCTATGGCGTGCCGATGTTCGTGGTGCTCTATGTGGTGTTGCTGATCGGCGTGCTGGCAGGCGGAATTGCGACCTGGTTTGCCCAGGCGCATCATCGCCGCCGTGAACGACACTGGCGACGCGAAGCACAAAACCTCACCGGTGAACTGGAAAGCCTGCGCAAGACACAGCGCGGGCCATCTGGAGCCGTCAACGACGTGGACGATCTTCTGGAGCTGCGCTGAGCAACCCTATGGCCGACCCCCTTATCATCAAGATTTGCGGCATCAAGACCCCTGATATTCTGGAAACCGCGATTGAAGCCGGTGCAGATATCGTCGGATTCATGCATTTTAGCCGCTCGCCGCGCCACGCCACGATTGACCAGATCGGCACCCTCATCTCGGAGGCACGCGGGCGCATCGAGACATGCGTGGTGCTGGTCAATCCGGACAATAGCACCGTCGCCGAATTTGCCGCGCTGGGTCCTGACTGGATTCAGCTGCATGGCCCGGAAACCCCGCATCGCGTTGCGGCCATTCGGGCTGAAGCGGGGCTGGAGATCATCAAGGCACTGCCGATCGGTTCGCCCGAAGACGTGGCCCATGTGGCTGATTTTCTGGCCGACGCCGACCGGATCCTGGTCGATGCCAAGCCACCCAAGGGTGCCGATCGACCCGGCGGATTGGGGGATACATTTGACTGGGCACTGCTCAAGGCGCTTGACCCGTCCATCCCCTTCATGCTTTCGGGTGGCCTGACACCCGACACGGTCGCCGACGCCATCAGGACTGTGCGTCCCTTTGGGGTGGATGTGTCATCGGGGGTAGAGAGCGCTCCGGGTGTCAAGGACAAGCGGCTGATCGAAGCGTTCATCCGAAACGCGCGTGCCGCCGTATAAGCCAGTCTAGCCCCGCGGTCACCCGGCCGGACCGGGCTGACAAGCGAAGGAAGAGTTGCTGTGGATACCGAAGGCCTCAATTCCCTGCGCAACGGCCCGGACGAGAATGGCCGCTTTGGCATGTTCGGCGGCCGGTTTGTCGCAGAAACGCTGATGCCGCTGATTTTGGACCTGGAAGCCCACTATCGGGCCGCCCAGACCGACCCGTCCTTCAAGGCCGAGCTCGATGATCTCTCGACCCATTATGCCGGCCGGCCAAGTCCGCTGTATTTTGCCGAGCGGCTGACCAATCATCTGGGCGGCGCCAAGGTGTGGTTCAAACGCGAAGAGCTCAATCATACCGGCAGCCACAAGATCAATAATTGCCTGGGGCAGATTCTGCTCGCCAAACGCATGGGCAAGACACGGGTAATCGCAGAGACGGGCGCCGGCCAGCATGGCGTCGCCACTGCAACGGTCTGCGCCAAGTTCGACCTGCCCTGCACCATCTTCATGGGGGCAACCGATGTCGAACGGCAGATGCCCAATGTGCTACGCATGAAAATGCTGGGCGCCGAAGTTCGCGCTGTGACGGCCGGCGCCGGCACGCTCAAGGACGCCATGAATGAGGCGCTGCGCGACTGGGTGACCAATGTGGACAGCACCTATTATTTGATCGGCACGGCGGCAGGCCCACATCCCTATCCGGAAATGGTCCGCGATTTTCAGTCGGTCATCGGCGCTGAAATCAAGGCGCAGTTTGCGCAGGCAGAGGGCGGCTTGCCAGACGCGGTCGTCGCCTGCGTGGGCGGCGGCAGCAATGCTATCGGAGCCTTTCACGCCTTTCTCGATGATCCAGCCGTCAAACTCTATGGCGCCGAGGCAGGCGGGCACGGAATCGACGTCGAGAACGGTCACGCCGCCAGCATGACCGGCGGGCGACCCGGGGTATTGCATGGCAACCGCACCTATCTGTTGCAGGATGGAGACGG
>CAXBKI010000036.1:0-11281 GCA_963975955.1 uncultured Devosia sp. | reverse complement strand
CCAAGCCGATCGAAGGCGTCAAGGCCTCGGGCGGCAACTGGTTCCAGCAAATCCGCTTTGGCATCATGCCGCAGGTGAGCCCGGTGATCCTGTCGGTGCTGCTGTACAATTTTGAATCCAATGTCCGATCGGGCACAATTCTGGGCATCGTCGGCGCCGGTGGCATTGGTTTTCTGCTGTCCGACCGCATTGGCGCCTATCGCTGGGACGAAGCCTGGTCGATCATCTTCCTGATTGTCGTGATGGTCTATCTTATCGACTTCCTCAGCGCCAGGATCCGGGCCCGCATCATCGGAAAATGGGAAGGCGTGCACTGAATGCGTCCCCGGTGCCGCGCCCCTGGCATGGCGGAGTACTCCTGCGCAAGATGCACAACAGCTTTCGGATGGCATTGAGCGACATGGGCCGCCCCGCCAGGCAGCAATGCGTCCCATGTCGCTCACCCAGGACCCACCGGCAGTTCCCGAACGCTGCCGTCCCTCAAGGGATTGAGGGAAGGCTCAAAAGGGGTGGAAAGGAGACTGGCGGCTTTTGGTTTCGGCCGCACAAAAGGAGACGTGCGGTTAAATGGGGTCTCTTGCGCACCGGCGCTCAAGATATGAAGGACTTAAACCGATGTCACATTCCTGAAATATGGGGGTGATCAGTGGCCATCGTTTCACGAGTGCCACAGCATGCACCAATCTCGATTTCGCCTACCTTTGATTGTTGCGGCCTTGGCACTGGCACAGGCGGTGTGCTGGGGCATGACCTTCAACCTTCCTGCCATCACGGGCGGTGCCATGGCTGAGGCTTTGGACGTGCCATACTTCGTGGTGATGATGGGGCCGACCGTAATGCTGGTGGTGATGGCCTTGATTGCGGTTCCGCTGCTTCAGGTATTCCAACGTCTAGGCATGCGACTGGTTATGACGGCAAGCGCGGGCCTTGGGGCAATCGGCTTGGCGATCGTGGCGCTGGCAATGTGGCCTTGGGCATTTTTTGTCGGCTGGGTTATTGTTGGTGCCGCTGGGGCGGGAATGTTGACGACGGCAGTCCAGATCGCCATTGCCGAACTTGCCGGCCCGTATGCCCGCAGAGCCATTGGGGCACTGATGGTTTTTGGCGGGCTTGGCACGACCTTGTGCTGGCCGCTGCTCGGCGCCCTTCAAGCGGCTTACGGCTGGCGAGCGGCGACCATGCTCGGCGCTGCGGCGCTGTTGCTGGTGGCAGCGCCAATCTACTGGCGGTTGCTCGCAAAACGCTCCGGCGGCACTGCCACGACCGTCAAAAACGAGACGGACGGTCAATTCGACTGGACCGCCTTTGGCCTGCTGGCTTTCAGTACGGCTGCCAATGGCATCGTGACCTGGGGTTTTTCGCTCACCATCATCACGCTCTTTGAAGGTCGCGGGCTGGAACATGGAACGGCAATCTTGATTGCCTCCTTCATCGGCGTTGCGGCGCTATCTGCACGACTTGTCGACTTTGTCGCCAGCCACCGCTGGAACAGTCTGGCGACGGGGCTGATGGCAGGAGCGGGCCTGCCGGTCAGCTTTGCGATCCTCATATTCGGCAAGGGTGAATTGGCCGCCGGGGCGTTCGTTGCTCTCTACGGCCTCACGAGCGGCGTACTGGCGGTGGCGCGGTCGACGATACCGCTCGACCTATTTCCTGCCGCAGCCTATGCGCGGGCATCGTCGATGCTGGCGCTACCGTTGAACCTGTCTTTCGCCTGTGCGCCGCCACTCTTTGCCGCAATCCTCGCCGGCCCTGGTAGCGACGTGGCGCTGTGGATTTCTACGGCATTATCCCTTGCAGCCCTAGCCGCGTTGGCTCTGCTCGTGCTTCGCCACAAGAGCCGTTTGGCGGGCAGCTGATCTCGGGCGCCACCAATTTGGTTGTGGGCTGTCGAATGTTGGCCGCGATCACGCTGCATATGACGACCGGTTTTGCGATCCAAATAAGCGCCAGCCAGCGACTGAAACGGGGGCGAAGGCAGACCGTAGAAACGGGGTGGTTTTCAGACAGTCTGCAAATATCCGATGGTCCACCTAAGCGGACAGCACCCGCCGGCACCACGATCGCACGGCGGGGTCGTCGTGGGCAAAGCACCAAGAACTGGCTATCCATCGCTTTGCACTGGGGTAGTCGCTGTCCAAGCCCTTTGATTCAAGCCAGTCCAGAGCCACGTTTCTATCACTGTCGGTTGCCGACGGCGAAATTTCCTGATCGAGATAAGCGACCGCCGACCAGACATCGAGGCGCCTGTCGGCCATCTTGGAAGAGGCACCAAAGTCAATTATTGCGCTGACACTGCTTCCTTCCATCAGCACGTTGTCCGGGAAGATATCGAAGTGCACCAAGGACGGCGTCAGGCAGTCCGGCATGACCTCGGGCTCCGCCATTACAAGTTCAGCCAGAGGCCCACTGACGGGCCGAACGCTTCGCAGCTTTTCAATGAGGTACGTCCTGTAGCTCGGGGCACGAATGCCCGGCGGCGCAACAATATCGCCCCAGAACGGCATGTGGATTTCGATGTCGCCTATCGACGCTGCGGCGTCCAGATAGCAGCAAATCATGCGATGGCGGGATTGACCCTGAGCAGTCTTTAAGGCGACGGCCAGTGTAATGCCTGTCAGCCTTTCCTCAATGACCGCAATGCGCCCGCCAACGTGGCAGATGTCGATCACTCTAGGCGTTCTGAAGGCTGCGGTTGTGTGCCCGGCGGAAATTTTCTGCAGAAGCTTTGCGCGCATTTGCTGAGCATCGGCGTTCCCTCCGGGCCGCAACAATCTCAGAACTTGATCGCCGCCGATGTCGAATATCCGCGCTTCTCCACCCTCGCCAATAAGTGGCGCGTTTTCCCATCTGAGGTGCAATAGCACCTGTTCATCGGACCACGGCTGCTGCATCAACGAGCTTTCAGGTTGAATGGAGGCTGCAACATGTGCGTTGGTCAAATGCGCCGTCAACCGTTGCGTCTGGAATTGTGGTTTCACAGCAGCCAGCCCCATGACCGATATGGGGTCGACATCAGACCGGCTCGCTTGGGGTGGATTTCTGCCAGTCTACTTTTGGCAAAGGATTGGGGGACATCGGCCATGGTTTAGCCGCCCCCAGATGTCCTGGCTCTAGCTCTACCGAACGCGGAGGTCACCTAGGCAGTGAATACCCAGTTGCCACAACTGACCTACAACTAAAGAGGTGAGCCGGGCGGCGATCAGCCGTCCGGGCGCTGTTCTGGGACGCCCTGGCAATCACGCAGTTATCGGAGCGATTTTCGGCATCGTCGCCTACATTGGCATCGAGGGTTCAGTCGCGATCATCGTCATCATCTTCGTCATCTTGTGTTGGCGCCGTCATGTTGGTTGCGGCAAGATCGGCCTCGGTGCACAGCACCGTGCCCGTCACGCGGCCGCCCGGCAGCATGAAAGTGCCCTCAGTCTGGCTGCCGACACCGGCCGTCTGGCAGTGGCTGTAGATGAGATCAGGCGTGAGCTGCGTCCGGATATCGCCGGCCATGGCCGGCAGGGCAGTGCACAGGGTGCACATCGCGACGGCAATTCGGATGCTTGATACGTTCATTTCAGTTCTCCTTGGTGGTGTTGCATGGTGTGATCGGGTCTGAAGTCGCGATGGGGACCCGGTCGATGAACAGGGCCTCGATGCCGTGTCGGGTGGTGAGTTCGACGCCGGTCCTCGGGCCAAGCACCAGCAGGGCGGTTGCCCAGGCATCGGCCGCCATGCAGGTCTCGGCCATGACGGTGACTGAAGCCGGCCCATCTGCCAGCGGAGCGCCACGACGCGGGTCCATGGTATGGCCGTAGCGATCGCCGTCGCGCTCGACGACGTGCCGGTAGTCGCCGGACGTGGCGACGGCGCCGTCGCTCAGTTCGAGCACGCTTTCCACCGCGCGATGCCCGGTTTCAGGTTTTTCGACGGCCACGCGCCAGGGCGAGCCGTCAGGCTTGCCGCCCACAGCACGCAATTCGCCATCGATCGAGACGAGAAAGTGAGCAATGCCGTGCGCTCTCAACACGCGGGCCAGTTCGTCGACGCCAAAGCCCTTGGCAATGCCGGAAAGGTCGAGCGTCAGCGCGGCAAGCTTGCGGACCCGCTGTTGGGTGTGGTCGAGCTCGAGGCAGAGATGGGCCGGACGTCGAGCAGCTGTATCCGCGGCGGCTAGAGGTGCTGCAGACGGACTGGCTGCCAAAGCCCCAGGCGGCCACGAGGTCGCCCACACCGATATCGAAGGCACCTTCCGACAATTGGCCGATTTCCAGCGCTGCCGCCAGCACCGCAAACAGCTCGCCCGGCACCTTGAACCAGGCCCCGGTCGGCGCGCGGTTGAGCTGCATCAGCGCCGAATCCGGCTTCCAGGTCGACATCTGGGCGTCCACAGCATCGACCGCAGCCTGCAGATTGCCGCTCAGTCCGGATCGGTCCTCGACGCCTCGGGCGTAAAACACGGCCGAATAGCGCGTCCCCATGGTGGCGCCGCTGAGCACCCGGCGCGCAAGCGGCAAGGTCGAAGGGTCCGGCTGGGGCCGTTCGCTGCGTTCAATAGGCATCTTCAAGATACAGTCCCTTCTGCTTGAGGCCATCCACGCTGAGGCCCAGCGGCGCCAGGCAGGTCTCCATCGCCCCGCGCACGCCATTGGCCATGTCCCGCCCGCCGCAGACCATTATCTGCGCGCCCTGGCTGACCAAGCGGCGCACGGCATCGGCTTCGTCCATCACCAGATCCTGCACATAGCCGCCGCCCATCACGCGGGAGAAGCGGGTGTTGAACGACGTCAGGCACCCCGCGTCCAGCGCGGTCTGCAGCTCGTTGCGATAAAGAAAATCCGATGCCGGATCGCGGCCGCCAAAGAACAGGTGGACCGGACGGCGCCCGCGGTTGTGGCGGACAAAGCCTGCCAGCGGCGCGACCCCGGCGCCCGCGCCGATCAGGATCAGCGGCCGACGCCCGGGGGTGGGCCGGAAGCCCGGATTGGGGCGAATGAAGCTCTCAATAGTCTCGCCAGGCACCAGCGCATGCAGGAACTCCGAACACAGCCCGCCAGACTGCTTGCGCACGCAGATCTCTAGCATGCCGTCTCGTGAGGCCGACGCCAGCGAATAATAGCGCGGGGCGTCGGCGCCCGATGGCACGATACCGACGAGGTCTCCGACTTCGAAACGAGGCAGCCGGGGCCCGAACCAGCTACCCCGGGTCTGCGGTGCTGCAAATCGCAGCACCGCGACCGGCGCCTGCACTTCCGTGCCATAGAGGGTGCGGTCCGCCAGCACGAGTCTGCTCGTGGCTGGCCGCGTCGCGACATGGTTCAGCGCCAGGTTCAGGCCCAGCTGCGTCCCAAGATCCTTGCCCCAGGCCGCGAACAGCCCGGCCGACTGGCGGTCGACGCTGCCGAAGGGCAGCAGGCGATCGAGGCCACGTGCCTCGAGCGCTGCGTCGACCTTGCTGGCAAAGCCGCAGAACTGGGCAAAGCCCTGATCGCCGAAGCCAAGGACGGCAAAGCCGGGTGTAGCGGTGAAGTGCTTGAGCCTGGCGAGGAACTGCCGGGCCGAGGTAGGCGCCGCGCCGTCCCCATAGGTGGCGGCCAGCACCAGCAGCCGCGAGGCATTGGGATAGCTGCGCCGGAGTTCGTTCATGGCTGCGACATGGACCTTCAGCCCCTGCTGCCGCAGTGCATCCTGCAGCGTTGCCGCAAAGCCCCAGCTGCTGCCGCCTTCGCTGCCAACAAGGACAATGGTATCAGCCTCGCGCCAGGAGTCATTGCCGATAATGGGTGGCGTGTTGCGGCGACGCGTCCACCAGATGACCGTGCCTGTCACGGCGAGCAGCGGCACGCTCAGCCCACCAAGGCCCACCAGCAGCGCAACCATCGGCGCACCTTGCCCGGTATGCAGCAGGTAGAAGAATTCATAGGCGCGCTGCCAGGCGTCATTGGGCGTGAAGGAGAGCATGGTGCCTGTGCCCTGGTCGACAAGCCCCTGACCGGCCTGGGTGGTGACGGTAAAGACGTCGGTGGCATCGCCCATCGCCGGGAAGGTGAGTTCCCGCAGATCGGACAGGGGGATGGCAGCCAGCGCCTCGAGCGAGGCAATGGGCGCCACGGTGTCGCCAGTGCTACCCGGCGGAAACGCGAACATCGCGCCGGCATTTTCCGGCACGAGCGCAAAATTGACCGCCGACATATAGACCCCGGTCATTGAGGTCAGCAGCAGCACGGCAACGCCGATACGGGCCAGATCGGTATGCAGCCGCCGTGAACCGGTGCCGCGCGATGCCGTCAGCAGCTTACGCCAGCCGCCCATCTTGCCGACCAGCAGCAGCATGCCGCTGATGGCCAGCGTCAGGATGACCAGAGCCGAGACCCCGGCCGCGCCATGCCCGACATTGCCCACCAGGAAGGAGCGATGCAGGTCGGTGATGAAGCTGAAAAAGGCCGATGGCGCATAGGCGCCGGCTGCCGCGCCGGTCTGGGGATCGACAATCACGGCGCTGCGGACGCCATTCTGCGCCGTATAGGCGACCAGCTGACCCGAGGCCGAGCGCACCAGCCGCTCCACGCCCGGCAGATCCGCGGCCACGCGGTCAGCCAGTGTTGCCACGCTCTGGCCGCTGCTGTCCGGCATTGTCGTGGCGGCATCGGCGAGCGGCTGCAGCGACAGCACGAAGCCGGTTGACGCCATGAAGATGACCAGTAGGCCACCAAACAGGCCGACCAGGGAATGAAAGCTGCGCATGGACCTGCTCGCTAGAGACCAAGGGAGATGGTGTTGACATAGCCGGTGCCACGCGCGGTGCCGGGCGTCGATGTCAGGTCGATCACGGCGTCATCGGCATATTGTCCGCCATTCTCGACGGCGCTGTCGACATGGATCCGGTAGCCGGCATCGAGCAGGGTATCGGCCAGACTGGCATGCACGGTCAGCGTTTCGCCGCTGCCGACGCTGGCGCCGGTAATCCCATCGAGATTGAGAGACCCGCCGCTCGATACAGCCCGGGCCCAGCCGCGCAGGTCGCCGTAATATTTCGACTTCTGCCCGGAAACCCAGAGCGTGGAATTGTAGCTGCCGTCCGGGCTGGTGAGGTAGACCGACAGATAGGCCGCATGGCCGGAATATTGCACGAGGCTGGTCTGGATGCTGATGTCCCGGGCCAGGGCGATGCCGGGGGCGCTAAGGGCCGTGGCCAGCATCAGGAGGGCGGCGAGTTTCTTCATGGTCAGGCATCCTGGTCGGTGTGGTCGATGGCACCTTTGACCATGGCAAGCTGACGGCAGACTGAAGCGCACAAGGTTTCTTGTTCAGCCTGGTGTAAGCTTGGCGCGCTAAGCCGGCCCGGGGAGCCCAGACATGCGCGTGCTATTGATCGAAGACGACCATGTGCTGGGCGCCGCCATCCGCGACCATGTGCTGGCTGCCGGCCACGCGGTGGACTGGATGCAACGGCTCGACGATGCCCGTTTGGCCCTGGCCAGCGTGCCCTATGAACTGGTGCTGCTCGATCTCAACCTGCCCGACGGCCGTGGCCTTGATCTGCTCAGGCAACTGCGCGCGGCGGGCAATGCGGTGCCGGTCATCATCACCACGGCGCAGGACCAGATCGCCATCCGCATCGAGGGTCTCAATTCCGGCGCCGATGACTATCTGGTCAAGCCCTTCGACCTCGCCGAGATGGGCGCCCGCATCGCCGCGGTCGCCCGGCGCTATGGCGGCAACCCGACGCCCGAAATCACCACGGCCGGCGTGACCGTGGATCTGGGCCGCCGCATTGCCAGCGTCGACGGCGACAGTGCCAGCCTTACCGCCCGCGAATGGGCCGTGCTGGAGCGGCTGCTGGCGCGCCGCGGCGGCATCGTCACCAAGTCCGAGATCGAGGATTCGCTTTATGCATTTGGCGCCGAGGTGGAGAGCAATGCGGTGGAAGTCTATGTCAGCCGGCTGCGCAAGAAACTCGGGCGCGACTTCGTCCAGACCATCCGCGGCCTCGGCTACCAGGTGAAGGCATGACACGCCGCCCCTCGATTGCCCTGCGCCTGGCGCTCGGACTGACCGCCGGCATGGCCCTGCTGTGGATCGGCGCCGCGGCCATTTCGGTCAGCGTCATGCAACATGAGCTCAACGAAGCCTATGATGACAGCCTGGCGCAGAGCGCCCAGCGCCTGCTGCCGCTGGCCGTGCACGACCTGCGCGAGCGCCGCGAAGGCGGGCGGCCGATCGTCGGCGCAGATGCTGAGGGGGGCGACGACGATGATCGCCCCGACACTGGCGACAGCGACCGGCCCACCCCGCCAGTGCCGCACGATTCAAGCTTCACCTATGTCGTGTTTGACAGCCTGGGCGATATCGTGCTGCGCGACCAGCAGGCGGCCGAGTTCGCGCTGCCGGCAGACCTGCCGGACGGCTTTGCCGATATCGATGGTCAGCGATCCTTTGGCCTGACCGATCGTACCGGCTATTCCATCCGCATCGTTGAAACCAGCGACCGGCGCCTCAATGGGCTGATGGACGCCATCTCCGCCCTCGGCTTCCCCCTGCTCGCCCTGCTGCCGCTGATGGCGGGCGGGGTCTGGCTGGCCATGCGCCTGGCGCTCCGACCTCTGGAGGCGTTGCGACACGATATTGCCAAGCGGGACAGCCGTAACCTGAAGCCCCTCCTCTCAGATAGTCATCCGGCCGAACTGGCGCCGATCGCCGAGGCCGTGGGCGCATTGATGTCGCGCCTGAAGTCGGCTCTTGATGCCGAGCGATCTTTCGCCGCGCGCAGCGCCCATGAATTGCGCACCCCGATCGCCGGCGCCTTGGCACAGACCCAGCAGTTGGCGGCCGAGCTTGGCAATGGCCCCGGCGCAGAGCGACTGGTCGAGATCGAAGCAGCGCTCAAGAAGCTGGCCAAACTATCGGAGAAACTGCTGCAGCTCGCCCGCGTCGAGGCCGGCTTTGCTCGGTCCGACCAAGGGGCGGACCTCTTGCCGGTGCTCAACATGGTCGTGCATGATTTCAACGCTAGTACGTTCTGGCATGATCGCGTCCATGTCGACGCCGCGGCCGGCGGCCTGGTGGCGGCCATTGATCCTGATGCCTTTGCCATCGCTTTGCGCAATCTGGTCGAAAACGCCCTCAAACATGGCGCGGCGGGCCAGCCGGTGCAGGTGATTGCCGCCGGGGCCGGCGCGGTGTGCGTTCGCAACCAGGGTCGCCTGGTCGGGGCGACCGATCTGGCGCGCCTTTGTCAGCCCTTCGCGCGCGGCGATACGTCTGCAGATGGCAGCGGTCTTGGTCTGTCCATTGCCCGCAGCATTCTCGAACAGGCCGGTGGCGCGCTGACCCTGCGTTCCCCCGCGCCCGGCGCCATCGATGGCTTTGAAGCCGTGATGGAGCTGCCCGGCGGCGATAAGCAACAGACCAGCCCTGGCGCATCCAGAACGGGTGCCGATCTCAAGGTGACAGCATGACCCTTCCCTACAAGCCTGCCCACGAAGAAGTCCATTTTATCAACCGCTCCGGATGGCTGCGTGCCGCTGTGCTGGGGGCCAATGACGGCATCGTCTCGGTGTCCTCGCTGATCGTCGGCGTCGCGGCGGCCGACCCCGGCCCTGGGGCCATTCTGATCGCCGGCGTGGCCGGTCTTGCAGCGGGGGCCATGTCGATGGCGGCCGGAGAATATGTCTCTGTCAGTTCGCAGTCCGATATCGAGCTGGCCGACATCTCGCGCGAAAAGCAGGCTCTGATTGACACCCCCGCCGAGGAAGAAGCCGAACTTGCGTCGATCTACGAATCCCGTGGCCTGTCGCCTGCCACAGCGGCTCTGGTCGCCAGAGAGCTGACCGAGAAGGACGCCCTGGCTGCCCATGTGCGGGAGGAGTTAGGCCTGTCTGAAGTTCATAGCGCCAATCCGCTGCAGGCAGCCTTGGCCTCCGGCCTGACCTTCACCATCGCGGCTGCCCTGCCTGTGATCGCGGCCGTGCTGGCGCCCCCGGGCGCGACCATTCCGGTCGTGGTCGTCACCACCCTGATCTGTCTGGCAGGCCTTGGTGCGCTGGGCGCGCAGGCCGGTGGGGCCCCGATGCTGCGCCCCACCTTGCGCGTGCTCTTCTGGGGGGCAGCCGCCATGGCCGTTACCGCGCTGATTGGACGTGTTTTTGGCGTAAGCGTTTAGTGCCGCCGTGTCGGTGAACGAGACAGAGCGCTCGATGAAGTTGACCCGGTTGGCCCGTGTCAGTCCATTCGCTGTGTGCGAAGTTACCATTAGTAAGAAACCGAAAGCCACAAGCCAGACAACGCCAACAACGACCTTTCATGACACAGCGGAGTTCAACGCTTAAGTCGCCCGATAGGCGACCAACGGTCATCGTCAATGTGAACATGGTGTAGTCAAAACCGACCTCATCCGGCACGACGAGGTGAGCGCCGCCGAAGCTAACGGCACAATGCCCCGTACTTTCAGCGTACAAGCGATGAGTTGCTCCAATTGCCGATCGGCAAATTCGGAGAGCCTTCAGCTTGGGGTCAGGTTCGGCCGTTAAGACAGCGAGTATGCTGGCCGTTTGCAGACGATTTCGTGGCGCATGCCACCGTGAGGTATTTGATGAACGAACAACAGGTCGCTGGATATTCTGCCTTGCAGATTGCGCTGCATTGGGTGATTGCCGCGCTCGTCGCATTCCAATTGCTGTTTGGCGAGGGCATGACCAATGTCCGCGAAGCGGCTGAGGAAGGCGCCACAGCATCCGGCGTCGATTTTGCCGTCAGCATCGGCCACTACTGGTTCGGCATCGCAATTCTGCTCTTGGTTTTTGTCCGCCTGGGAGTGCGACTGAGCCAAGGCGTTCCGCCGCGCCCGGTTGCGACCCCGACCTGGATGGATTGGGCGGCCAAGCTGGTGCACTGGGCGTTCTACCTGATGCTGGTGGCCATGCCAGTACTGGGTCTGCTGACGGTCTACGTTTCCGACGAATTCGGCGACATCCACAAGCTGGGCAAGTCGGCTTTTCTGGCCCTGATCGGCGTGCATGTGCTGGCCGCGCTTTTTCATCAATTCATAAAATGTGACGGTACTTTGCATCGCATTTTGGTCCCTGCCCGTTAGGGGGTTCTTGACCGTTCAAGAGCCCGCAAATCCAAGTTTAGCAATGAACATTGCAATGACTTTGCTCGATGCCCACCTTCTTGGCCTGGGCACCCACGTGCCGCCACACGAGCTGCCTCAGGACATGGTCAAGCTGGTGGCAAAGCGGGTTCTGGGCGAGCGCTACTCCGATTTTGAGCGGCTGACCAAATCATTTGA
>CAXBKI010000035.1:0-11434 GCA_963975955.1 uncultured Devosia sp. | reverse complement strand
CAGGGCGATGAAGTTGCCAATCTGCCGATCAAGGAACTGGGCGATGAAGCGCCCGAATATGATCGCCCCTGGACACCTGCCGCCCCCGCGCCTGCCCTGGCCGCTGGCGATGTGCCGCAGATGGATGTCGCCGATGCCCTGCTCAAGCTGGTCGGCGGTCATCAGATCGCCTCCCGCCGCTGGGTCTACGAGCAGTATGACACCATGATCCAGGGCAATTCGGTGCAGCGCCCCGGCGGCGACGCCGGCGTCATCCGCGTCGACGGCCACCCCACCAAGGGCCTGGCCTTCACCTCCGACGTCAATCCGCGCTATTGCCAGGCCGATCCCTATGAAGGCGGCAAGCAGGCTGTGGCAGAGGCCTGGCGCAATCTGACCGCCACTGGCGCCGATCCGCTGGCTGCGACCGACAACCTCAACTTCGGCAACCCCGAACGGCCCGAAATCATGAGTCAGTTGGTGCACGCCATCAAGGGCATTGGCGAAGCCTGCCTGGCCCTCGATTTCCCGATCGTTTCGGGCAATGTGTCGCTTTACAACGAAACCAATGGCCAGGGCATCCTGCCCACCCCCACCATTGGTGGCGTGGGGCTGCTGCCCGACTGGACTGGCATGGCGTCCATCGCCTTTGCTGCGGAAAACCAACCTATCCTGCTGGTGGGCGCCCCCGATCTGCGCGGCACCCATCTGGGCCAGTCGATCTATCTGCGCGACCTGTTCAACCGCCGTGATGGCTCGGCTCCTCATGTTTACCTCTCGCACGAACGCCGGACCGGCGATTTCGTGCGCCAGCTGATCCGCTCCGGCGTAGTCACAGCCTGCCATGACCTGTCCGATGGCGGGTTGGGCGTGGCCCTTGCGGAAATGGCTGTTGCCTCGGGCATTGGCGCCCGGATTGTCGATCTGGAAGGCCAGGATCCGATCCTGCAGTATTTCGGTGAAGACCAGGGCCGCTATCTGGTCACGCTCAATCTGGATCCACAAAGCGACGCCATGCTGGCGCTGTGGGAAGAGGCCGGAAAATTGGGCGTTTTCTGCCCGTGGATCGGCAATAGCGGTGGGGCAGACCTGGTTCTGGGCGCGGCCCGCGCCGTGCCTGTCGCGCAGCTTAAAGCCGCCTATGACAACTGGTTCCCCAGCTACATGGATGGCGCCGCCGCGTAATCGGCCTTCTGCCTTATGATCGCCGCTCTTTGGGATGCTTTGAACCCCAAGGGCGGCGATCTTGTTTTTTGGAGGCGACGATGACTATTCGGCCGATTATGGGCTCTCTGCTCCTGCTTTCCATGGTTCTCGCGCCCGGCGCGGCGCTGGCCCAGTCGATTACAGTGACGCATTCGATCCTGCCTGATCAGCCCTTTACGCTGATTTATCCCGACGTCATGGAGGCTTCAGGCGGCGTCGACAAACCCCTGGTCATCAACCACACCAATGCGCCGCTGCAGTGCACCATGACCTATGTGCCGGTCGAAGAGACCGACTGGACACCGCAAAGTGCCCTGGCTTCGCTCGTGGACGCAGAGGTCGAGGCTGACTGGCGCAAAACCTTCCCCGGTTTCAAGCTGACCGCCAGGGGCACGACCGCCTATCAGAGCGATTCCGCGTTGATTTATGAAGGCACGAGCACCGACTCGCCCATGGGTATCCCGCTGACCATCGTGCACACCGAGACGGTCTCCGATGGACTGGGCTATGCGCTCGATTGCCTGTTCGACACCACCCAGGCCGAACAGGCACGGCCAATTGTCGATTTCATCATCGCCAATTTTTCGACCAGCGCCGAAGCCGAATGCTGTGTGCCGACGCCCCCTGAGGCCGAAGCTGCACCGGTGCAATAGTCCGGGGCCACCCGCTTCGTATTGAAGCAACTCGCCGGCTGGCCTATCTTGCACCCATTCGGCCAACCGGTCGTCGTCTATTCTAGGAGTCGTGCCATGGCGATGGAAGCCACCGAAATCGAGCGTCGCATCAAGGCCGCCATTCCAGACGCCAATATCGAAATCCGCGATCTCGCTGGCGATGGTGATCACTGGGCAGCCACGGTGATCTCCGAGCAGTTCCGTGGCAAGTCGCGCGTGCAGCAGCACCAGCTTGTCTATGCCGCCCTGCAGCCCGACATGGGCGGCGCCTTGCACGCGCTCGCGCTGCAAACCAGCGTTCCAGACTGACGCCCGTGTCGCTGCGCGAGTCGCTCGATCTGATCCGCATGGTCAAGCCCGAGGCCGGCACCACCGCCCTCGATCACGAGATCATGGCAGAGCGCGCCAGCTCGCTTGGCGCTGCCGAACACAAGGTGGTTGCGACCCTGGCGGTTCTGGCCGCTGCCACTGGGGATGCAACGGCGCTTCAGCAGGCGCGCAATGCCGTCTGGGCTTATTTCGTGCAGCGCGAACTGATCGGGTTCCGCAAGCACGCCGACGTGATTCAGCATCTTGGCATTCCGCCGCAAGTCCTTGTCGGACTTGGGGCTTTCGAGACGCGCTGATGGCCATGGACGGCTGCCGCTTTTGTCGCGCCAATTCCCTGCTGGATGATGAGCCCTTTCACCAGACCGAGCATTTCTATCTGCTGATGAGCCTCGATCCCCAATTGCCAGGCGCTGCCATGATAATCCCCCATCGCCACAGCGAAACACCCTTCGAGATGTCCGCTGCAGAATGGTCCGACCTGCCTGTTGCCATTGCTGCCGGCAAGGCCCGGCTGGACGATCTGGAGCCGGATGGCTTCACCATGGGCTGGAACATCGGGGCGATAGCCGGCC
Source organism: uncultured Devosia sp. (assembly GCA_963975955.1). Classification (GTDB taxonomy): domain Bacteria; phylum Pseudomonadota; class Alphaproteobacteria; order Rhizobiales; family Devosiaceae; genus Devosia. The sequence continues at coordinate 8,673 of CAXBKI010000035.1, read as the reverse complement.
AGACCATTGGCCACGCCCATCTGCATCTGATCGCGCGCTTTGCCGGCGACCCCATGGCCGGCAAGGGGATCCGCCACGCCCTAAAAACGCAGGCCAACAGGGCATGACGCGCGCGGTCTTCTTCGATGTCGATGGCGTGCTGGTGCATGGCTATCACGCCCGGCCCGAACTGCAGCAGCGCTGGGACGAAAACCTGCTCGCCGATCTGGGCATTGACCCCGAGCGCTTCCGGCAGGAATTCATCTTCGACATTTTCATCAAGAAGGTGATCATCGGCCAGATGTCCTTGATCGATGCCCTCGAAAAGCGCCTGCCAGCCATGGGCTACAAGGGTTCTCCCATGACGGTGATGAACTATTGGCTCAGCCACGACAGCGCGCTCAATCACCCTCTTCTCGACATTGTACGCCGTCTCAAGACCAGGCCGGACTTGCGCCTGTTCATCGCCACCAATCAGGAGCATCTGCGTGCCAACTGGCTATGGAGCCATCTTGGCCTCAGCGACCACTTCGAAGACATGTTCTATTCCGCCCGTATTGGCGTGATCAAACCCCAGCAAGGCTTTTTCGATTTCATTCAGGCGCGCATCGGCCCGCAGGCCGAACCACCGCTCTTCTTTGACGACACGCCCAAGGTCATCGACGGCGCCCGTCGCGCCGGATGGGAATCGGTGCTGTTCAATAGCCTTGAGGACGTCACCACTCATCCCTGGGTCGTCGCGCGGCTCTAGGCAGTGTTTCGCCGATTATGGTCGTGACGATTTTGGAGCGCGCGGCGACTTGATCGGCGATTGCCGATGCACCCCTCGACAGCGCGCCACCAAGCTCCTATTTATGGGCCAACAATTTCCAGGCCCGCCACCAGGCCCAAGAAAGGCTGCTTGCAATGACCGACATCAATGCTTTCATCGACGAGAAGGTAAAGAACAACGACGTATTTCTGTTCATGAAGGGATCCCCGGATTTTCCGCAGTGCGGCTTTTCCGGCCAGGTCGTACAGATCCTGAACTATCTTGGCGTGACCTATGACAGCGCCAATGTGCTTGAAAGCGCTGAACTGCGCGACGGCATCAAGGCCTACACCAACTGGCCCACCATTCCCCAGCTTTACGTCAAGGGCGAGTTCGTCGGCGGCGCCGACATCGTCCGCGAGATGTTCCAGGCCGGCGAACTGCAGACCCATATGGAAGCCGCTGGCATTCCGGTCAAGCAGACTGCCTGACAGGCTCGAAATATTGATCAACATGCGCCGGGCCTAGTGTCCGGCGTTTTTGCGTGAGCCCATCAGCGCCGCTGATCAAACCCATTCTGCATTATTGTTTTGCCTGGTGATTTGACGAGCGTACAAGATTGGCAACAATCATTGGAACGCGCGATGAACACCTCAGCCCTTCGCCCTGCTGTACCGCTTATCGTGCTGATCATTGCCGGTTGCGCCATTGCCGCGATAGGCAACGGCATCCGGACCAGTTTTGGCCTTTTCACCTTGCCCATGACGACCGATCTGGCTCTGTCCCGTGAAGGTTGGGGCATGGCAATGGCCATCCAGAACCTGGCCTGGGGTGTCGCCCAGCCCTTCGCCGGTGCCTATGCCGACCGAGTCGGCACGGGTCGCACTATTGCCCTGGGCGGCGCCGTCTATGCTGTTGGCGTATTGCTGATGGCCTTCTCACCCAATGCCGGCATCATGACCGTCACCGCCGGCATCATCACCGGCATCGGCATTGCCATCTGCTCCTTCAGCGTCGTCATGGCGGCCTTTGGACGATCGGTGCCGGTCGAAAAGCGCTCGCTGATCTTTGGCGTCGCCACCGCCGCATCCTCGTTTGGCCAGTTCGCCTTTGCGCCGATCAGCCAGGGATTCATCAACGCCTTCGGCTGGCAATCAGCCCTGATCTACCTTTCGATGGCCCTGCTGCTGATCATTCCGCTCAGCTATGCCCTGCGTGGCCGCACTGAGAACCCGGTCGGTCAGGCCGATCTGCCCTTCATGCAGACCCTGGCCCAGGCCTGGGGCTTTGGCTCCTATCGCCTGCTGGTCGTCGGGTTTTTCGTCTGTGGTTTCCACCTGGCCTTCATCAACGTTCACATGCCCGCCTATCTGGTGCAGTGCGGCCTGTCCCCGGCGGTCGGCAGCTGGACCATTGCCATCATCGGCCTGTTCAACATCGTGGGCTCGCTGGCCTCAGGCTATCTGGGCGGTCGCCTGCCCAAGCAGCTGTTGCTGGCAGCGATCTACTTCCTGCGTGCGGTAGCCATCGGCCTGTTCCTGATCTTTCCGGTCAGCGAGTTGACCGCCTATGCCTTTGCCGCCGCCATGGGCGTGCTCTGGCTTTCCACCGTACCGCTGACCGCCGGCCTGGTAGGCATGTTCTTTGGCGCCCGCTACCTCGGCATGCTTTATGGCATCGCATTTTTCAGCCACCAGCTCGGTTCTTTCATGGGCGTGTGGCTCGGCGGCTTCGTCTTCGACCATACCGGCTCCTATAGCCTGGTGTGGTATCTGGGGATCATGCTGGGTCTGGGTTCGGCCGCCCTGCACCTGCCCATCAATGAGCGCGCCGCCCCCAGCTTCGTGCTCAAGGCGGCCTGAGACAGCATCGTCAGGCAACCATCGTTTCCAGACGATAAAGGGTTGCCAAAGCGGGATCAGAGGTCCATGTTCCGCGCTCAATTGCAGCGCCTGCGTTTCCGCGGCGACTATTCTGAGAATCATACATGTCCAATCACTTTACGCGGGTTCTCTCGCGCAACGAATTTATTGCCCTGATGGCCGCATTAATGGCCCTCAATGCTCTGGCCATCGACGTCATGCTGCCCGCCCTGCCCTATATGGGCGAAGCCCTTGGCATCGCCAGCGAGAACGAGCGCCAGTTCGTGATTTCCGCCTATATGATCGGCATGGGCGTCGCCCAGCTCGTCTTCGGTCCCCTGACCGACCGCTTCGGTCGGCGCGCGCCGCTGCTGGCGGGCATGGGGCTTTATGTGATTGCGGCCTTCACCGCGATCTTTGCGCCCAGCTTTACCGTTCTGCTGGTCCTGCGCGTCATCCAGGGCATGGGCGCCGCCAGCGTGCGGGTTATCGCCACCTCCGCGGTGCGCGACAATTATTCGGGCCGCGAGATGGCCGAAGTGATGTCGCTGACGTTCATGGTGTTCATGGCCATTCCCATCGTGGCTCCAGGCATCGGCCAGGTGCTGTTGCTGACCGGTCCGTGGCAGATGATCTTCCTGTTCATGGCGCTGTTGGCATCGGCCTTCTGGCTCTGGACATTCTTCCGCCTGCCCGAGAGCCTGCCGCTCGACAAGCGCCGCCCCCTGACCTTCAAGGGCGTGTTTGACGGCTTCCGCATCGTCTTCACCAACCGCGCTGCCATCTCCTATGGCCTGGCCGGCACCTTCCTGTTTGGCGCGCTGTTTGGCTTCATCAGCTCGTCACAGCAGATCTATGTCGATATCTACGGGCTGGGCGTCTATTTCCCCGTCGCCTTTGCCGCCATGGCCGGGCTGATGGCAATCTCCTCGTTCACCAACTCGGTGATCGTGCGCCGTTTCGGCATGCGCCGCCTGTCGCACGGCGCCATGCTGGCATTCACCGTCGTCAGCGGGATCTGGCTGGCCTTCGCGCTCAGCGGCTTCCTGCCGCTCTGGCTGTTCTTCCCGCTACTGGCCATCATCATGTTCAGCTTCGGCTGGGCGGCATCCAACATGAACTCGCTGTCGATGGAGCCGCTGGGCGCCGTTGCCGGCACGGCCTCAGCCGTATTCGGCTTCATCCAGACGGTTGGCGGCGCCCTGATCGGCGGCTATGTCGGCCAGCTGTTCAACGGCACCACCGTCCCGGTAGCCACTGGCTACTTCGCCATGGGCGTGCTGGCATTGATCTGCATTTTGATTGCAGAGAATGGCAAGTTGTTCGGTGTCGGTGAACAATACAGCCACGGTGACGACGTCGCCGCCGTCGGTGGCGCGCATTAGCTAATCAGCATCGGGGCGCGGCAGCGCCTCGATGTCACTGCGGTCACGATAGACATGGTCGATCAGCCCCCAGTCGCGGGCCTGCTCCGGCGTCATGAAATTGTCCCGCTCGAGCGCCGCCTCGACCTCCTCGTAGGATCGCCCGCAATGCTTGGCGTAAAGCCCGTGCATGCGCCGCTTCAGCCGTTCGCTCTCGGCGGCATGCAGCATGATATCGGTGACCTTGCCCTGAAATCCGCCGCTGGGCTGATGCAGCATGATCGAGGCGTTGGGCAGGCAGACCCGGCTGCCCGGCGCGCCCGCCATCAGCAGGAATGACCCCGCCGACATAGCCATGCCCATGCACAGCGTTCCCACCGGCGCCTTGATGAACTGCATGGTATCGTACATGGCCAGCGCCGCCGTCACCACGCCGCCGGGCGAGTTGATGTAGAGCGAGATTTCCTTGCCCGGATTTTCGGATTCGAGGAACAGCAACTGCGCGCACACCAGCGACGCCATATTGTCCTCGATCTCTCCGTTCACGAAGATGATCCGCTCGCGCAAAAGTCGCGAATAGATATCAAAAGATCGTTCGCCCCGGCTGGATTGTTCCACGACCATAGGGACGAGCTGCATCATGTCGCGCATTGGCGAACCTCCGTTCAGCATTGAAATGAATCAGGTTTTAGGCGGCGAATAGCATTGCATCTGCCGCATTGGAATTGGCGGCTACCGGAACGACCATCGGGGCATGGGTCAGCTTGAACCAGGTCCCACCGTCCTCGGTGGGTGTGAGTTCAAAGGTGACGACGCTGTCCTCCGTGTCACCCACCGCGCCCTGCCCGGCCTCGCGCCAGTGATAAGTCAGGCTCTTGTTCTCCTGCGCGGCCATGACCGCCAGTTCGACATCGTCACCGGGCTTGAGCCAGCGTTCGAGATATTCCGGGATGCTCAAGGCGCGCCACACTTTCTCGGGCGGCGCGTCCAGACTGCACTCAAATACCAGCGCGCTGTCTTCGGTGATCATTGATCCATCTCCTTGAGCAGGTCTTTGAGGCTTTCGATGCGGCTGGGCCAGAACGCCCGGTAGCGCGCAATCCATTGATGCAGCGGCGCCAGCCCTTCCGGCGCCACGCGATAATGGGCAAAGCGGCCCTCGCGCCGCTCATTGATCAGCCCTGCCTCGCGCAGCACCGCCAGGTGCTGGGACATGGCCGGCTGCGAAATGGCAAAGCCTTCACGCAGATCGGTGGCCGTCAGTTCGGCTATCGCCAGGCGCTCCAGCACGGCGTGGCGGGTTGGATCAGCCAGGACTTTGAAGATATCGGTTTCGCTCATGCCTTCACATAAGCACAAACTTATGTGATTCCGCAAGAGCTATGTCCAGGCATGGCCTGAAGGTGGTTGCGGAAGCGGCCGCTGGAGATTTTGCAGGGAAGTGACTGCCCGTCACCGCCAGTGGGCAGGTTCCAGGGGGAAGAACCGCGCGGTGGATTTGGCCATATCCTGCCCTACCGCCAATCTCTCCTCCGCCCTTCAGGTGTGGCAAGGCGGGGGATAGCTGCTAAAAGGTAAAAACCTCCTGCCGCAGCGCCTCCCAGCTGGCGCGGTCCGCAGCGACGAGCAACCCGCCATCGACATGACTGGGCAAATAGGTCGAACCGTCGAGCCGCGCTGCATGGGCCCCTGCTTCCTGGCTGATCAGCACGCCGGCCAGATGGTCCCAGGGCATCAGCTTGTTGTAGCTCAGGAACTGGGCATGGCCGGAGGCGAGCGTACGGTACTCGTGGCCGGCGCAGCGGAAGTTGGACAGCAGGCGTACCTTGGCGGTGTTCTGCAGAATCTGTGGGCGCGATTGCGCGGGCATGTAGGCTACCGATGCCATGCCTACCATCTCGCCAAGCGGCAATGGATCAGCCACCTGCAGTCGCAACGCTTCTCCGGCAGGCCGGCGCAGCCATGCGCCACCGCCCTTTTCACCCATCACCCAGTCATCGCCCATCGGGTCGTAGATAATGCCGGCCACGGTCTCACCCTTGGAGACCACCGCGGCCATGGTGGCAAACAGCGGCAGGCCAGCTGCGTAATTGGCCGTGCCGTCGATTGGATCGACGACCACCGCCAGTTCGGCGTCGGCCAGACGGTCCAGCAGCGCCGGGTCAGCCGCCACCGATTCTTCGCCCACGAACAGCGCCTCGGGCATCCATTGGACGATAGCCGCCTTGATGGCCTCTTCAGTAGCCACATCGGCCTCGGTCACCAGATCAATCGCCGAGGTCTTGGTGTGCACCATCGAGGCATCGAGCCGGCGGAACCGGGGCAGTGCCTCAGCGCGCGCGGCGTCACGCAGGATGTTGGCCAGTTCCATCACGTCAAAATTCACGGCTGCGTCCTTTTGTCGAACAGGGCATTGAAATCAAACAGTTTTGTATCAAGCATGTGACTGGCATTGATATTGCCCATCGCCCGGATCATCACATCCTTGCGTCCCGGCATGCGCTTTTCGATGTCCGCCAGCATTGCCTTCATCGCGTTGCGCTCCAGTCCATCCTGGCTGCCGCACAAATCACAGGGGATGATCGGGAAGGCCATGGCATCGGAAAATCGCTGCAGGTCATCCTCGCCGCAATAGATCAGCGGCCGCAGCACCTCGATGTCGCCTTCGTCATTGAGCAGCCGTGGCGGCATCGCCGCAATCTTGCCGCCATGAAACAGGTTCATGAAGAAGGTCTCCAGGCTATCGTCGCGGTGATGACCCAGCACCAGCGCCGAGCAGCCCTCCTCCCGCGCGATGCGATAGAGATTGCCGCGCCGCAACCGCGAGCACAGCGAACAATAGGTCGCCCCGACCGGCAGCTTGCTGGTGACGATCGAATAGGTATCCTTGTATTCGATGCGATGCGGCACGCCGATGCCGGTGAGGAATTCAGGCAGGACATGCTTGGGGAAATTGGGTTGCCCCTGATCCAGATTGCACACCAGCAACTCGACCGGCAGCAGGCCGCGCCATTTGAGGTCAAGCAGCAGGGCGAGCATGGAGTAGCTGTCCTTGCCGCCCGACAGCGCCACCAGCCACTTCTCTCCCGGCCGGACCATGGAGAACTTCTCAAGCGCTTCGCGCGTATGGCGGATCAGCCGTTTGCGCAGCTTGTTGAACTCGACGCTGCGCGGCGCATGGGCATAGATCGGATGCGCTCCGGTCTCGGTTTCGTCCGTATCAGCCGACGGGAGTTCCATCACCTCACTCATGCCGAAACTCTCTTTCTCTCAGTTGCGTAGCTGATAGCGCTCCCAGCTGCCGAGGGAAAGGAAAACCGGCACCTTCCAACCTTACCCGGGCCTGGACCACTATCGTGGAACTGCAATCGGTCTATATGCGCCTGCGCCTGTCCAAGAGCTTTATCCCGACCAGTCAAAAACCGCTCAAGGTCTCGCTGGGCGATATCACACCGGCGGCGTGAGCAAGCGGAAGGCCGCCCGCACAAACAAAAAGGGCCGCTCCCCAAGAGCGGCCCTTCTCAATTCTGTCAATCTGCCTCGCTTAACGCGAGTAGAATTCGACGACCAGGTTTGGTTCCATCTGAACCGGATAAGGCACATCCGACAGCGCGGGAACGCGCACATAAGTTGCGGTCATCTTGTTGTGGTCGACTTCGACATAGTCGGGAACATCGCGCTCGGCCAGCTGGGTGGCTTCGATCAGCACGGTGAGCTGCTTGGAGCGGTCACGCACTTCGATCTTGTCGCCAACCTGCACCTGGTAGGACGGGATGTTGACGCGCTTGCCATTGACCATGATGTGGCCATGCGACACGAACTGGCGTGCAGCAAACACGGTGGCAACGAACTTCGCGCGATAGACGATCGCGTCCAGGCGGCTCTCGAGCAGGCCGATCAGGTTCTCGCCGGTGTCGCCCTTGACGCGGGCAGCTTCGGTGTAGAGACGCTTGAACGCCTTCTCGGTGACCGAACCATAATAGCCCTTGAGCTTCTGCTTGGCGCGGAGCTGCAGACCGTAATCGCTCAGCTTGCCCTTGCGGCGCTGACCGTGCTGGCCTGGGCCATAGGCACGGGCATTGAGCGGGGACTTCGGACGGCCCCAGATGTTCTCGCCGAGACGGCGATCAATTTTGTACTTGGCTGAATGACGCTTCGACATCGCGTATCCTTCTAATAGTTGAATGGATCGCGCCCTCCTCTGCCATCCTTGCGGATGACCGACAGATCCCAGTTATTTTAGGAGATCCCGGGTGCGCCTATGGACCTTGCGGTCGCTATAGGTGGGCGGGTGATAGCCGCGAGACGGCAAGGAGTCAAGCCGGAGCGGGCTTTACGCCATTTTCTTGTCGAGCGTGCGCTGGTTGCGCAGCTCCGGAAACGCCCGGCTCCACAACAAAGCCACCGCCATGGCCCCCACCCCGCCGACCACCACGGCAGCGACAGGCCCGACAAAATGCGCGACGGTGCCCGCGCGGAACTCGCCCAGCTCGTTGGATGCGCCGATAAACACCGAATTGACGGCATTGACGCGCCCGCGCACTTCTTCGGGCGTCCAAAGCTGCATGATGGTTTCGCGGATGGTGACGCTGACCATATCGGCGGCCCCAATCAGTGCCAGCGCCGGAATTGAGATCCAGACAGTGGTCGACAGGCCAAACAGCACCGTAAAAGCACCGAATAGCCCCACGAACAGGAACAAGATCTTTCCCGCATG
>CAXBKI010000034.1:0-11629 GCA_963975955.1 uncultured Devosia sp. | reverse complement strand
AATCGCCAGGGCGATCGAGCGGCGGCGGCGGACCTTGGCGCGGGCTGCGGCAACGTCGGCGGCTTCGGGTGCAACGACACGAATTTCGTCGGGCGCGCTCATGAGAGGACTCCAGGCAGCACGCCAAAGCGTGCCAGCAGATTGTCGATGAGCAGCGCCAGGAACAGCACGAACAGATAGCCCAGCGAATAGTTGAACAGCAGGCGGGCCGACTTGCGCATGGCGAGGTCCTGGCCGGTCCGCAGCAGGCGCCAGGACAGCAGCAGGAACCCTGCCCCGGTCAGCACGGCGACGCTGGTATAGATCAGGCCGGCAAACCCGAGCACCGTGGGCAGCATGGCGGCAGCGGCCAGCAGGATGGTGTAGACGAAAATCTGCACCTTGGTGTGCGGCACGCCCTTGACGTTGGGCAGCATGGGAACGCCTGCCGCGCCGTAATCGCTCTGCTTGTAGAGGGCCAGCGCCCAGAAGTGGGGCGGGGTCCACAGGAAGATGATGAGAAACAGCGCGACGCTCTCGACGCTGATGGTGCCGGTGACGGCGGCCCAGCCGACCATTGGCGGGAACGCCCCGGCGGCGCCGCCGATGACGATGTTCTGCGGCGTCGAGCGCTTGAGCCACATGGTGTAGACCACGGCATAAAAGAAGATCGTGAAGGCCAGCAGGCCTCCGGCAACCCAATTGGTCGCCAGGCCCAGCAGCGCCACCGAAAACACCGACAGCACCACGCCAAAGATCAGCGCTTCCCCGCCCGAGATGCGGCCGGCCGGGATGGGACGGTTGAGCGTGCGGCTCATGATGGCATCGATATCGGCGTCGTACCACATGTTGAGCGCGCCCGAGGCGCCGGCACCGATGGCGATGCACAGCACGGCGATCAGGCCGATCAGTGGATTGATGCCACCTGGAGCGACCACGAGGCCGACAATGGCAGTGAACACAACCAGCTGCATGACATTGGGCTTGAGCAGAGCGAGGTAATCCTCCACGCGCGCTTCGCCCGTCATGGCCGAAAGGTTGGTGCTGTCGTCGATTAAAGCCACTGGCTTTGCTTTCCCTTGGTCATTGGTCGGGCCGCGCGAACGCGGCCCGGCAGATCTAGTGTGTGCTCGTCGAGTCGATCTTGGGCAGCGTCGAGAACTGGTGGAACGGCGGCGGGGAGCTCAGCGTCCATTCCAGTGTCGTCGCGCCGACGCCCCATGGGCTGTCACCGGCCGGGCGCTTGCGCTTGAAGGCTTCCCAGGTGGCATAGAAGAAGATCGCCATGGCCACGAAGGTTATGTAGTAGCCGATCGAGGAGATGCGGTTGAAGAAACCAAAGGCGTCCGGATAGTCGATGTAGCGGCGCGGCATGCCGGCAAGACCAAGGAAATGCTGCGGGAAGAAGATCAGGTTCACGCCGACGAACATCTTGGGGTACCAGTAGTACCAGGCCGCAAAGATCGAGAACACGGCACCCAGCGACAGCACGTAGTGGAAGTGGGCAACCACATAGTAGGTGTCGTGCAGGGCACGGTCGGCACCGGCATTGGCCAGCACCACGCCGGTCACACCACCAACGGTGAACAGGAAGATGAAGCCGACAGCCCAGAGCATGGGCGACTTGAAGGTGATCGAACCGCCCCACATGGTGGCGATCCACGAGAAGATCTTCACGCCCGTGGGCACGGCGATGACCATGGTCGCGGCCACGAAGTAGCGCTGCACGTCCAGGCTCAGGCCGGTGGTGTACATGTGGTGCGCCCACACGACGAAGCCGACGAAGCCGATCGCCACCATGGCATAGGCCATTGCCATGTAGCCAAAGATCGGCTTGCGGCTGAAGGTGGAGACGATGTGGCTGATAATACCGAAGCCGGGCAGGATCATGATGTACACTTCGGGGTGACCGAAGAACCAGAACAGATGCTGGAACAGTACCGGGTCACCGCCCTCGGCGGGCTTGAAGAACGCCGTGCCGAAATTACGGTCGGTGAGCAGCATGGTGATCGCACCGGCCAGCACAGGCAGGGCCAGCAGCAGCAGGAAGGCCGTCACCAGGACAGACCAGGCAAACAGCGGCATCTTGTGCAGCGTCATGCCGGGTGCGCGCATGTTGAAGATGGTGGTGATCAGGTTGATCGCACCCAGGATCGAGCTCACGCCGGCGACGTGGAGGGCCAGAATGGCAAAATCCAGGGCTGGGCCGGGGTGACCGGTGGTGGACAGGGGCGGATAGATGGTCCAGCCGCCGCCAAAGCCCAGCGCGCCGGGGCCGGTGCCCTCGAAGAACAGGCTCATCAGCAGCAGGATGAAGGCCGGCGGCAGCAGCCAGAAGGCGATGTTGTTGATGCGCGGAAACGCCGTATCGGGCGCGCCGATCATGAGGGGCGCGAAATAGTTCGCAAAGCCGCCCATGGTGGCCGGCATGACCACGAAGAACACCATGATCAGCGCGTGCGCCGTGGTGAAGACGTTGTACATGTGCTTGCCGGCGTCGAGCGCGGCAGCGCCATCGGCGTCCATGCCATAGACCATGGCGGCAAGGCCGTGGAAAATCTGGATGCCGGGCTCCTGCAGCTCCATGCGCATGACGCCGGACAGCAGGCCGCCGATCACGCCGGTGAAGATGGCAAACACCAGGTACATCACGCCGATGTCCTTGTGATTGGTGGAATAGACCCAGCGACGCCAGCCGGTCGGCGTGTGGGCGTCATGGGCGCCCTCGTGTCCGGTTGCGCGGGCTTGCAGGTGAGCGGTATCGGTCCTTTCGGTTTTCCCCTGAACCCTGGTCTACTGCACGGCTGCCAGCGTGGCGTTGGCGGCAGTATAATCACCGCCCTTGAACGCCGCGATGTAGGTGGCAAATTCTTCTTTGGTCACGACGCGGACCGCGATCGGCATGAAGGCGTGGTCCTTGCCGCACAGCTCGGAGCACTGGCCGTAAAAGATCCCGGTTTCGCGGGCATTGAACCAGGTTTCATTGAGGCGGCCAGGCACGGCGTCGATCTTGATGCCGAAAGACGGCACGGCAAAGGCGTGGATCACGCCGAGCGGATCGGCCGTCACCTGCAGGCGGACAGTGGTGTCGACCGGCACGACCAGTTCATTGTCCACGGCCAGCAGGCGCGGCTGGGCCGGCTTGCTTGCCAGGAGGTCGTCATCGACATACTGGTAGTCCCAGTCCCAGTGCTGGCCGGTCGCCTTGACGGTCAATTCGGGCGCAGGAACATCAACTTCGCCGAACGAGAAGATTTTCGAGCCCAGATATTTGCGCTCGCCATCGGGGACAGTGAGCTGGTCGGACAGCACGCCGAACGAAGGAATGGCGATGATGATCAGCACCACGATGGGCAGCACGGTCCAGACGATTTCCACCAAGGTATTGTGGGTGAAGCTGGCGGGGGTGGGATTGAAGCGGAAAACGATCCACAGCAGCAGCGCCAGCACGAACAGCACGATCAGGCTGATCGTCCACATCAAGATGCCGTCATGAAAGCTCGTGATCGAGTCCATGATCGGGGTCACAGAGCGCTGCAGGTGGAACTGCCCCGCCACCGGATGCCCGGCCTCTTCCGCAGGCACACCCTGTGCCATGGCGAGAGCTGGGGCCAGCGCCATTGCGGCCGCTGCAAAAGCGCCCATCTTTCTCAAGAACTGACCGGTCACCATAAACCCCTGTGTCGACTTCAACTGGCGCATCCGCACCGGGATTGAGTGGCAATGACAGCGGCATAGATAACGCCGCCCCGACTCAACCTCGGAGCGAAAAACTCTTCCGGAGACCTAAATCATATTGAAAGGGGCAAGTCCATTGCGGCGACACTGTGCCCTGCTGCGTCATATTGCGCCGCAATCGGGGCATTTCCGCCTCACCCTTGCCGCAGTTTGCCTGACATATCCCCAGCAATTCCGGGGTTTGGTTGACTTGAGCCACGCTGTATCGGAAACAGTAACAGGCCGAAACGGACGCACGATTCGCCGGGAGTATTGATAGAGTGAAGCCGATTGTGAAACGTTATCTGGCGGGCTTTGGCCTGGCGATCCTGGCAATGGCCGCCGGCGGCAGCGCGGCATTGGGTCAGGGCGTGGTGCGGGCGCAGTATGGTGACTGGCAGATGAGCTGCGACACCCCGCCTGGCGCCAGCTTTGAGCAATGCGCCATCATTCAGAACGTGCTGGCCGAAGACCAGCCCAATGTGGGCCTGTCGGTGATCATCCTGCGCACCGCCGATCGTGAGGCGCGGCTGTTGCGCATCCTCGCGCCGCTCGGCGTGCTGCTGCCCAATGGCCTGGGCCTCAATGTCGACGGTCAGGACATGGGCCGGGTGGCCTTTGTGCGATGCCTGCCCAATGGCTGCGTGGCCGAGGTCGTGCTCGACGACGCCCTGATCGAGACCCTGAGCAATGGCACCAGCGCGATTTTCGTGGTGTTCAAGACGCCCGAAGAAGGCATTGGCATTCCGGTGTCGCTCAAGGGCCTCAAGGACGGATTTGACCAGCTGCCATAATAGAAGAGTCCAATGTCCGATGAACGCCGCGCAACGATCCGGCACCGCGTCCTCAAGGGCGCCCACATCGTGACCAATGACGGCTATTCGACCTATGACTGCATCGTGCGCAACCTCTCGGAGGCCGGCGCACGGCTCAAGGTTGCCAGCGTGGTGGGCATACCCGAACAATTCGAGCTGAAAATGGACGATGGCCACTTCTTCGCGTGCCGCATTGTCTGGCGCACCGAATTCGAGATCGGCGTCGCGTTCACCTGACCAGCGAAAAAAAGCCGGACGAGTGCGAGGCACTGTCCGGCAAGTCATCAGGAAACGGGACCGGTGGCAAAACCGGCCCGGGAGATGGCACGAGCCCGTAACGAGAATTCGTACCAACCTTGTGTCGCCGGCCAGGCTGTCCCGACCGGCGAAATCTGCATGGGATGGGGCCTAGAGCCGCGCGTTGCGCGCCCGCGCCGCATTGAGCACGTGCTCGCCGCCCGGCTGCCTGCCGGTGGTCAGCGCAGTGGTGATGTCGTCGCGCGTGATACCCAGGTCGTCGAGTCGGTCATGGTCGAGGTCAAGCAAGGCTGTCAGGGCGATCCGACGGGTTCGGGCCGCTTTTGCCTTGACGATCCAGCGCGCAAGTGCGGCAATTGGATTGGGCGTGGCGGCCGCAAGTGACCGCTCGCCGGAAAGCGAGATAGCCATGATGTTCTCCAGACATGAGGTTGTGCCGATAGGGAGGTCGGCAGGTCGGCGCCGGATGGGAGGCTGCCGATGGATCAGCAATAGCGCTCTGGACTTTCATTCGTCCAACAAATAGATTTCATTCTGTTGATCAATTTTGGTGATGCGAGGAGCTCATGGCAGCACCGCTTGACCTGGACCAGTTGCAAAGCTTCTGTGCCATTGCCGACTGCGGCAGTTTCACCGAAGCGGCGCGGCGGGTGAACAAGACCCAGTCCGCCGTCTCGATGCAGATCAAGCGGCTCGAAGAGCGGCTTGGACAGGTGCTGCTGGCCCGTGAGGGGCGCGGCGTCACCCTGACGCTGCATGGCGAGGCGCTTTATGCCCGCGCCCGCAAGATGCTGCGCACCAATGCAGAGATCCTCGATCATTTTTCGGACGGCATTCTGGCCGGCTCGATCCGCTTTGGCGTGCCCGACGACTACGCGGTGCGCCTGCTTCCGGTGATCCTGTCGAGCTTTCAGCGCACCCATCCCAAGATTGCCGTGGATGTGTCGTGCATGGCCTCCGAACACCTGCTCGAGGGCATGCGCGCGGGGCGCTACGACCTTATCGTGTTCACGCAGGGAACCGAGCAGAACTACGGCGAGCTGTTCCGCACCGAGAAGATGCACTGGGTGGCCTCGCATGGCGGCCGGGCGCTGCAGAGCGATCCGCTGGCCATTGCCTGCGGACCCCATTTCTGCATCTGGCGCAAGGACGCGCAGGATGCGCTGGACCGTGTCGGTCGGGACTATCGCATCGCCTATACCTCATCGAACGCCACGGCGATCTCGAGCGCCGTCCTGTCGGATCTGGCGGTCGGCTTTCTGCCCGAAAGCGCGCTGCAGCCGGGCATGCGGGTGGTCAATGACCAGCATGGCCTGCCCCATCTGGGCGACGCCCAGATTGCGCTGATGCGCGCCAGCCACGCCTATGGCGGCATCTATGATGCACTGGCCAACCATATCGTGGAATCGATGGGCAATCTTGAATCCCCCCCGCAGGAGGCGGAAGCAGCGGAGTAAGTTGCGTGCGCCCTTGACCTGTCGGGGCCGATGTCGCACCAAGTTGGCATGGCCGATACACTTACCAACGCCGCCGAATTCAGCGTCAGCGAAATCGCGCAGGCCGTCAAACGGACCGTCGAGGATGAATTTGGCCATGTGCGGGTGCGTGGCGAGATATCGGGCTTTCGCGGCCAGCATTCCTCGGGTCACGCCTATTTCACCCTCAAGGACGAGAGCGCGGCCATCGATGCGGTGGTGTGGAAGGGCAATTATGCCAGGCTGACCTTCAAGCCCGAGGAGGGCCTGGAAGTCATTGCCACCGGCAGGCTGACCACCTTCCCGCGTTCGTCGAAATACCAGATCGTCATCGACAACATCGAACCGGCCGGTGCCGGGGCGCTGATGGCCCTGCTTGAGGAACGCAAGCGCAAGCTGCAGGCCGAGGGGCTGTTCGACCGCGATCGCAAGCGCGCCCTGCCCTATCTGCCGCGCGTGATCGGCGTGGTTACCTCGCCCACCGGGGCGGTGATCCGCGATATCCTGCACCGTCTGGCCGATCGCTTTCCCAGCCATGTCATGGTCTGGCCGGTGCGGGTGCAGGGCGACACCTGCGCCGCTGAAGTGGTCAACGCCATCGAGGGCTTCAACGCCATGGTCGCCGGCGGGGCAATGCCCCGGCCCGATCTGCTGATCGTGGCGCGCGGGGGCGGCTCGATCGAGGACCTCTGGGGCTTTAACGAAGAGGCGGTCGTGCGCGCGGTCGCGGCCAGCGCCATTCCGATCATTTCGGCAGTCGGGCACGAGACCGATACCACGCTGATCGACTATGTGTCGGACATGCGTGCGCCCACGCCCACGGCTGCCGCCGAGGCCGCCGTACCGGTGCGGGCCGAGCTGATCGGCTATGTCGATGACCTGGGCAGCCGGCAACGGCAGGCGACGAGGCGGGTTACCGCCAGCGCGCGCGACCGGTTGCGTGCCGCGGCGGCCGGGCTGCCGCGCCCTGCCGATCTGGTGGCCCTGCAGCGCCAGCAGCTTGATCATGCTGCGTCCAACCTGTTGGGCAATCTGCGCCATTCGGTGCAGTCGCTGCGCGTCCGCTATTCGCGGATCGATTCCAAGCTTGCCCCCCGCCTGCTGCATGGCCAGCGCCAGGAAGCCGCCGAGCGGCTGCGCAACCTGTCGCTGCGCGCCGAGACCGGGCTGCGCAAGACGGTGGACCGCACCCGGCTGACCTTTGACCCGCGCGCCGCCAGGCTGGCCACTGGCATGATGCGGCTGCTCGAGCGCAAGCAGTCGCACCTGCTCGGCATCGGCCCCAAGCTGTCGCCGGCCGCGCTCAGGGCGGAATTGCGCCATGCCCACAGCGTGCTGAGGCCGTTGACTGCCCGCCTGCGCGCCGGCATGGCGCTGCAGATGAGCGAGCACCGCGCCGCCCTGACCCAGGCCGACAAATTGCTGGCGTCGCTGAGCTACCGCAGCGTGCTGGCGCGCGGCTATGCGGTGATCAAGGATGATCAGGGCAATCTGGTGCAGCGGCGGGCCGACCTGTCCTCGGGTGATGGCGTGGCCATCGAATTTGCCGATGGCGAGATCGCCGCGATCATTGCCGGCGGCACGATCAGCAAGAAGAAACCACGCAGCCCATTGGACAAGGACACGCAGGAAAGCCTCTTTTGATCCGCGTCATTGCTCGCTATATCGAGCTTAGTTAAAGGATTTTGATGATGAACCTTTTTGACAAGTCCCTGGCGCCCAGCGAAGCGGTGATCCGCTATCTTGATGGCGACTATGTCGTGCTCAAGCCGGGCAGCTTTGCCCGCTGTGCCGTTACCGGCAAGCCCATTCCGCTCGACGAGCTGTTTTACTGGAACGTCGACCGGCAGGAAGCCTATGCCGACGCCACCGCAGCCCTGACGGCGTTTGAACGGTTTGGCCTGGACGCCTGATGATCGAGGAAACGTCTGTGAGCCGCCGTCGTTTCCTTTTTATCTCCAACGGGCATGGCGAAGACTGGATCGCCTCGGCCATCATTGCGCAATTGCCCAAGAGCATTCAGGCGGAAGCCTATCCGATGATCGGCGCCGGCAATGCCTATACCGGGACCTGCCCGACGGTAGGTCCGCGCGCGACCCTGGCCTCGGAAGGCTGGCGCAACGTCAAGGGATCGCTGCGCCGCGACCTGGCCAATGGCGGCCTCATGACAGTGCCGCCTGCCCTGCGCTTCTTGCGCGAGGTGCCGGGCAAGTATGACCGCGTGGTGGTGGTGGGCGACGTTACGGGCGTGCTGGCGGCCTATGTGACGGGCAATCGCGACCTGATCTATCTCGATGTCTACAAGACTGGCGCGGCCCGGCTCTATTCGGCGGCCGAACGCTTCGTCATCCAGCGCGCCTGCAAAACGGTGTTCTGCCGCGCCGACAGCCTGGCGCAGTCGCTGGAAAATGTCGGCGTCGACGCCCGCTCGGCAGGCAATGTGATGATGGATACCATCCCCCGTGGCGACTATGACGCGCAGGCGCGCCGCAGCCGGCCGCTGGCGGTGACCCTGCTGCCGGGCAGCCGTGCGCTGACCGCGGAGAGCTTTGAATTGCAGATCGACGCCCTGCGCAGCCTGCCGGAGGCCCAACGTCCCGATGTCTTTCTGGCGGTGGCCGGCGGCATCAATATCGACGAGCTGGCCAAGAAGACCGGCCTGCGCCGCACCCATATGCTGAGCGCTGAATCCGATGATCTGGGCGTCTTGTCGGATGGCGCGCTGAGTGTGCACATGGCGCGCGGCGGGGCGATGGGCAATCTGCTGGCCGCCTCCGATCTGGTGCTGTCGCAGGCTGGCACGGCGACGGTGCAGGCGCTGGGCCTGGGCAAGCCGGTGATCACCTTCATGAACCCGCGCGACCGGCGGTCGCGGTTCAACGACGAGCAGAAGCTGTTTGGCGAAGCGCGCATTGTGGTGCCCGCGGAGGCGACGGCGATCGGCGCGGCCTTGCGCGGCCTGATCGAGGACGATCAGGAGCGGCGGCGGCTGGCCAATACAGGCCGCCAACGCATTGGCGGCCCGGGCGCGGTGCAGGCGATCCTGCAGGCCTTCGAGGCCTGAGGGGCGGCGCGGCCTACTTCTTGTCGGACTGGGGATCGAGCAGGCGGTGCAGGTGCACGATGAAATAGCGCGTCTGCGCGCTATCGACGGTCATCTGCGCCTTCTGCTTCCAGGCCACCAGCGCGCTGGCATAATTGGGGTAGAGCCCGACAATGTCGACCTTGTCGAGATCGGCAAAGGTGACGCCCTCGATGCTGGAGAGTTCCCCACCGATCACCAGGTGCAGCAATTGTTCCTTGGGGACGTCTTTTTCAGCCATCGGTCAAATCCGTTCATCAGTAGAATTGAGGTCTGCGGTGATCGTCTCGTCGGCGGGACAGCCATAAACCTGGATCAGCGCCGCATGAAGCAGCGGTTTTAGGCTCATGTCACCAAGCGCGGCAAGCGCCCCATGACGCACATCTCGTCTGTTGAATTGTGGGAACCCGCTGCAGACGTCGGCAATTTCGATGCCGCACTCGTCCAATATCACCGTGGCAGCGGCGATGTCCCAGTCCTGGCTGCCGCGGCGGCTGACAACGGCATCGAGCTTGCCGGTGGCCACCTGGACCAGCCGATAGGCCAGCGAGGGATAATAGGGGCCGCGGGTATAGTTGAGCCCGGCGTCCTGCAGCAGCTGGTGGACGGCCCCGGCGGCCGGGATCACCGGCGGTGTGCCCGGGCGGCGGCGGCGCCGTATCGGCCTGCCGTTGAGCCGGGCGCCCTCGTCCTTTACCGCCTCATAGAGTTCGTCGCGCATCGGGGCGTAAACCACCCCGGCCACGGGAACGCCATTTTCCACCACCGCCAGGCACACCGTCCAGCTGTCCTCGCCGCGCAAAAAGCCGCGCGTGCCATCGATGGGATCGACCACGAAGACGCGTTCGCAATTCAATCGTGAAGGATTGTCAGCGGTTTCTTCGCTCAGCCAGCCATAGGTCGGGCGCGCCTGCAGCAGCGCGGAAGCCAGATAACGGTCCACGAGGATGTCGGCCTCGCTTACCGGCGAGGCATTTTCCTTGCTCCAGCTCTTTACTTCGCGGCGGAAGAAGCTGCTGGCAATGATACCGGCTGCCACCGCGGAGGTGCGGAGCAGTTCGAGATCATCAGCGTGTGTTGTGGGCGGAATGGGCATATTCCGGGCCTTTTAGGCCTGAGCCAGGCTTTGGACAAGGGGAACCCGCACAGCTTCACCAGCTTGTCAGTCCCGGCAGCGTTAACGGTCCGACACCGGGCGGGGTTAACCGGGTCCTACCCGGTGCAAGACCCTGCTAACCCTCTCGAAAAACAAGATAAACTTAACCCAACCGATTAAGGAGCCAGGTAGGGAGCCGCGCTATGTTGAGCCTACAAAAGAGAGCACCAAAAACCAGCTCTCGAAGTTGACAGGAAGGCGAATTGATATGGTTCATGGCGTTGCGATGGAAGGGTCGTCGGTTGTTCTGGCATTCGGCAAGCCCGTAGTGGCGGAGCGCCGGTTTGTCGCTGCAAACGACAACGGCCCGAAGGATCCGATCAAGACCGTTACCATCCGCCGCATGCTTGAGCAGAGCGGCGTGGCGATCAAGATCAAGGTACCGGTCACTGAGTTTATCGGCGTTGCCGTGGCAACCACGCTCTCGGAAGAAGGCGTGCTGACCAGCTCGATCGAACTGGTCCACTCCGATCACGAGCTGAACTACCGCGTATTCGAAGAAGAGGGCAATCACAGCGTTGTTGCCGAATGGCAGAACTGGGGCAAGAAGCTGCGCCTGCCGCTGTTCATCAAGGCCGGCGATGGCGCCTACATGCCCTATAGCCAGCAGGTCGATGGCCTGATGGTCGGCTCGAACCCCACCCGCCGCAAGCTGGTCGCAGAAGCCGGGCGTCGCCCCCGCTTTCTCAACCGCCGCAAGCCGGGTCAGCTCGACGCCTAGAGTTTTACCGACACCTCCAAGTGACGTCGGAAGGGTTGACCGGTGGTGCGGTCAGCCCTTTTGGCGTTTTAGGAAATGCTTGGGACTACCACACCCAATCAGCCAACAGGGCCAGCGCCAGGGTCATGCCGACATAGTGGTTGGAATAGAAGCGGACATAGGGATTGTTGGGCACATCGGCATCGACGGTCTGCACCTGCCAGGCCAGTATCCCCAGCGCGACCAGCGAGATCACCGCGAAAATAATCCCGGCTCCAGCCAGTGTCGCCGCCGCCAGCCAGAGCACATAGGCGCCGGCGTAAAAGCCGGTGACGATGGGCTTGGCCTGGTCGCCGAACAGCCGGGCCGTGGATTTGACGCCGATCAGCGCATCGTCCTCGACATCCTGCAGCGCATAGATGGTGTCATAGCCGATCACCCACAAAA
>CAXBKI010000033.1:0-11830 GCA_963975955.1 uncultured Devosia sp. | reverse complement strand
CGTGTCCGACGCCAGCCCCTCCATGGCCTGGCGGGCCGCTACGCGCGACGCCAACAAGCACCGCTCGCCCAATTCGGGCTGGCCCGAGGCGGCCTTTGCCGGTGCGCTGGGCTTTTCGCTAGGCGGGCCGCGCAGCTATGATGGCGAAGTGGTCGATCTGCCAACCATGGGGGAGGGTACCACAAGGCTTGGTCCCTACCATATCACCCGGGCGCTTGGCCTGTATCGCGTGACGCTGAACGTGCTGCTTGTGGCCAGCGTGCTGCTGGCATTGAGCGTTGCGTTGGCGTGAACGCTGGTGGGGGGCGTCAAGACTTCCGCGCCTGTCCCACCCCACCCTTGATCCCTCCCTACAAGGGGGAGGGGGATGATGAACATCGACATCGCTGCTGTGACCGGCTTCGAGACGCCTATTTTGAAGCGCGGCCGGCAGGTTTGGCGAGGTTTGCTGATGCTGATGGGAGGGTCTCCCTCTCCCTGTGGGGAGGAAGAGGATGAACATCGTCTATTGCGGCAGGCCCATGGTGGGGGTCGGCGGCTCGCCCTTGAGGGTCATGGGCAGGCCGGCAATGATGAAATAGACGTCATCGCATATCTCGGCGAGGCGCTGGTGCGCGCTGCCGGCCAGGTCGCGGAAGGTGCGGGCCATGGCATTGTCCGGCACGATGCCCAGCCCTACTTCATTGCTCACCAGGATGATTCGCGTGGCGTCCAGTTGACCCAGCGTCTGGCCCAGCCTGTCGACCTGGGCCGAAACATTCTCTCCCGCGATCAGCAGATTGGTGATCCACAGCGTCAGGCAGTCGACCAGAATGACGTCGTGCGTCCTGGCCGCCTTGATCAGCGATGTCGAGAGCGCCAGCGGCTCCTCTATGGTGGCGAAATGTCCGGCCCGTCCCGCCTGGTGAGTGGCGACACGATCGCGCATCTCGCCATCGAGCACTTCGGCGGTCGCCAGATAGGCAGGCGTGCTGCCACTGCGCATGGCCAGGGTTTCGGCAAAAGCGGTCTTGCCCGATCGGGCGCCGCCCAGCACCAGCACATGTCGTGTCATGTCGTCGGTCTCCATCTGATCACCGGACCGATAGTGCACTAAAATTGGCCAAAAAAACGCTTTGTGTCGCACACGCAGGCAAGCCATGCGGCAGCAGCGCTTGGCAGAGATTTTTTGTGCCTTATCCTACTTTCGTCTTATCAGCTTTCGCACTATGGTCCGCGCCGAAACGACCCCCTAGAATCCCTCTTTGATTTCGGAGAATCCTAGCGTGACCAGATATTATCTAGGCGTTGATGGCGGCGGCACCAATTGCCGCGTGCGTCTGGCCGATGAGAATCTGCAAACCCTGGCCGAGGTCAAGAATGGCCGCTCCAACCTGCAGATCGATGATGGCGAACCCGCCTACCGGGCTATTCAGGACGGCACCCGCGATGTGTTCGAGGCGGCCGGGCTCGATTACGCCCTGACCGCCAGCACCTATGCCTGCTTTGGCATGGCGGGCGGGCGCATGGACTCCGCGCGCGATGAATTTGCCGCGCGTCAATGGCCCTTTGCCGGGGTAAAGGTCTATGACGATATCGACATCGCCCATGCCGGCGCGCTGGATGGCCAGGAAGGCGCAGTGATCATCGTTGGCACCGGCTCGGCGGCCCTGGCCGTGGTCGATGGTCAGCGCTTCCAGGCGGGTGGCTGGGGCTTTCAGATCGGCGACCAGATGAGCGGCGCCATACTGGGCCGCGAACTGGTGCGCTATGCCGTGGAAGCCGAAGACGGGCTGGTCGAGGCCTCGCCCCTGACCAAGGCGGTGACCGCGGCCCTGGGTGGCAACAACCAGGCCATCATGACCTGGTCATTCGCCACCGACATGGACCTCAAGATTCTCAGCCGGGACGGCTCGGAGGGCTGCGACGATGCCCTGATCGGGCGCGCCCCCGCCGAGTTCGGCAAGCTGATGCCGCTGTTCAGCGATTTTCTGGAAAAAGGCGACCCGGTCGCCCTCAAAATGCTTGAACTCGAACTCGGCTACATCGAAACCTATGTGAACTGGTTCAAGGCACGCGATGCCAAGGTAATGGCTGTCGTTGGCGGCTTTGGCCAACGCCTGTTCCCCCACCTTCAAAAGTGCTATGGCGACTTCGTCATGCTGCCGCGCTTCGAGCCGCTGCATGGCGCCATCCTCCTTGCCAAGCAGAACTTCGCCTGAACCGACCGTCAAACCAGGGACCAGCCCATTGTCCAGCCGCATCATTCCCGTCCAGCCCTTTGACTATGTGGTGTTTGGCGCCACCGGCGACCTGACCAAGCGCAAGCTGATCCCGGCGCTCTATCATCGCTTCAAGGATGGCCAGTTCGATGAGCACAGCCGCATCATCGGTGTGTCGCGTTCCAAGCTGAGCGATGCCGACTTCCAGAAATCGGCCCGCGACGCCGTTACCCAGTTCGTCGAAAAGGAATATCAGGATGAGGCGGTCATCGGCCGCTTCGTCAAGCTGTTCTCCTACATCGTCAACGACGTGACCAATCCGGCCGGCTGGGGCGACATCAAGAAGGCCCTGCGCGAGGATCCCAAGATCGTCCGTGCCTTCTACCTGGCGGTGGCGCCTGACCTGTTCGAGCCCATCGCCGAGCAGCTGGCCAAGACCAAGGTCTATCGGCGCGACGCCCGCGTGGTGATCGAAAAGCCGCTGGGCCATGACCTGGCCTCGTCCATGGAAATCAATGACGGCGTGGCCAAGATCTTCAAGGAAGATCAGGTCTACCGAATCGACCACTATCTCGGCAAAGAGACGGTGCAGAACCTGCTGGCGCTGCGCTTTGCCAACACCATGTTCGAGCCGATCTGGAATTCGGCCCATATCGACCATGTGCAGCTGACGGTGGCCGAAAGCGTCGGCGCCGGTACGCGCGGCTATTACGACGAATCCGGCGCCCTGCGCGATATGATCCAGAACCACATGCTGCAGCTGCTGTGCCTGGTGGCCATGGAGCCGCCGGCCAGCGACGATGCCGATGCGCTGCGCGACGAAAAGCTCAAGGTACTGCGCTCGCTCAAGCCCATCACCAATGGCGACGTGGCCAAGAACACCGTGCGCGGCCAGTACAAGGGCGTGAGCTCGGAAACCACCTCGGTGGCCAGCTATCAGGACGAACTGCCCGACGACAAGAAGGGCAGCCGCACCGAGACCTTCGTCGCCCTCAAGGCCGAAATCGAGAACTGGCGCTGGGCCGGCGTGCCATTCTACTTCCGCACCGGCAAGCGCATGGCCAGCCGGGTGTCGGAAATCTGCATCCAGTTCAAGCCGATCCCGCACTCGATCTTCGATCACGCCGAGGGCGCGCCCAAGGCCAACAAGCTCATCATCCGCCTGCAGCCTGGCGAAGGCGTCAAGATGATGATGATGATCAAGGATCCGGGCCCGGGCGGCATGCGCCTGCGCGAGGTGCCGCTCAACCTGAGCTTTGCCCAGACCTTCACCGAGCGCACGCCCGAAGCCTATGAGCGCCTGCTGCTCGACGTGATCCGCGGCAGCCAGACCCTGTTCATGCGCCGCGACGAACTCGAGGCGGCCTGGAAGTGGGTGGATCCGATCCGCGAGGCCTGGGAACGCTCGTCCGAGCCGCCCCAGTCCTATGTCGCCGGCACTTGGGGCCCGAGC
Organism: uncultured Devosia sp.; assembly: GCA_963975955.1. GTDB lineage: Bacteria > Pseudomonadota > Alphaproteobacteria > Rhizobiales > Devosiaceae > Devosia. The sequence goes on along the minus strand of CAXBKI010000033.1, from coordinate 8,176 downwards.
GGCTCGCACGCGCTGATCGAACGCGACGGCCGGACGTGGTATGAGGGTGAAGACTAGACGATGACGCTGTGCGTCACAAATTGCGGGACGGTCGCCACCTCTGCCTGAGTGGAGAGAGAGCGCTGGAGCCGAGAAATTTGGAAAAGAAACGATGACCATCGAACGCCGCAGTTTTGCCGACAAGCCGACCCTGGCCATGGAATTGGCAGAGGCCGTGGCCGACCGCATTCGCACGGCGATCGCCGAGCGCGGGCAGGCCGCCATCGCCGTCAGCGGTGGCTCGACGCCCGGCCGGTTCTTCCTCTCCCTGGGCAAGACCAAGGACATCGACTGGTCCAAGGTTATCGTCACCCTGGTCGACGAACGCTGGGTTGACGAAACCAGCGAACGCTCGAATGCCCTGCTGGTCAATGAGCGCATGCTGCAGGGGCCGGCCGCGGTGGCGCGCTTCTTTCCGCTCTATTCGGGCGGCGACGCGCCGGACGCAGCCGCCATTGCGCGCACCAATGCGCTGCTGGCCGACCTGCCGGAGCCCTTTGCCGCCGTGGTGCTGGGCATGGGCAATGACGGCCACACGGCCTCGTTCTTTCCCGGCGGCGACACGCTGGCCGAGGCGCTGAGCGCCGAGGGCCCGACGCTGGCGATCCGGGCGCCCGGCGCGGGGGAACCGCGCATCACCTTTACCCTGCCGCGACTCCTCCGCGCGGATGGGCTGTACCTTCACATCGAAGGGGAGGAAAAGGCCGCCGTGCTGGACGCTGCCTTGGGAGATGGTCCGATCGAGGACATGCCCATTCGCGCCGTCCTGCGGTCCGGTCACGCCGTTAACGTCTACTGGTGCCCCTAAGTCCCCTCAGCGCTCCCCAATTGACCGCTCTGGCCACGAAGGGCTCCAAAGTGAACTAGGAGCTCGCCTATGTCTGTCCGTCAGGCCATCCAGGATGTAACCGACCGTATCGCCGCCCGCAGCCGCGACAGCCGTCGCGATTATCTGAGCCGTCTCGACGCCGCCCGCGAGGCCGGGGTCAACCGCACCGTGCTCTCCTGCGGTAACCTGGCGCATGCCTTTGCCGCCTGCACCCCCGCCGAAAAGGCCCAGCTGGCAGGCAGCAAGGCGCTCAATCTGGGCATCGTCACCAGCTATAACGACATGCTGAGCGCGCATCAGCCCTATCAATTCTACCCCGAAATCATCAAGCAGGCGGCGCGCGAAATCGGCTCGACCGCCCAGGTGGCCGGCGGCGTACCGGCCATGTGCGATGGCGTGACGCAGGGCCAGCCGGGCATGGATCTGAGCCTGTTCAGCCGCGACGTGATCGCCATGGCCACGGCGATCTCGCTGAGCCACAACATGTTCGACGCCGCCGTCTATCTGGGCATTTGCGACAAGATCGTCCCCGGCCTGCTGATCGGCGCCCTGACCTTCGGCCATCTCCCTGCCGTCTTCGTGCCGGCCGGACCCATGCCATCAGGCCTGCCCAATGACGAAAAGAGCAAGGTCCGCCAGCTCTATATGGAAGGCAAGGTCGGCCGGGCCGAACTGCTCGAGGCCGAGTCCCGGTCCTACCATTCGGCGGGCACCTGCACCTTTTACGGCACCGCCAATTCCAACCAGATGCTCATGGAAATCATGGGCCTGCACCTGCCGGGCTCCAGCTTCGTCAATCCGGGCACGCCGCTGCGCGACGCCCTGACCAGGGAAGCCACGGTGCGCGCCCTGTCGCTGACCGCGCAGGGCAACAACTATACCCCGGTCGGCCATGTCATCGACGAAAAGGCCATCGTCAACGGCCTGGTCGGGCTGCACGCCACGGGCGGTTCGACCAACCACACCATGCACCTGATCGCCATCGCGGCTGCCGCCGGGCTGCAGGTGACCTGGGACGATATGAGCGACCTCAGCGACGCCACGCCGCTGCTGGCCCGCGTCTATCCCAATGGCGTGGCCGATGTGAACCATTTCCATGCCGCCGGCGGCATGGGCTTCCTGATCCAGGAACTGCTCGAAAGCGGCCACCTGCATGAGGACGTCAAGACCGTCTGGGGCGATGGGCTGGCCAACTACACCGTCGAGGCCAAGCTGATCGAGGACAAGCTGACCTTTGAGCCCGCGCCCAAGCAATCGGCGCTGCCCAAGGTGCTCGCCGGCGTTGCCGAGCCATTCCAGCAGACCGGCGGCCTCAAGCTGCTTTCGGGCAATCTCGGTCGCTCGGTGATCAAGGTTTCCGCCGTCAAGGCCGAGCACCGGGTTATCGAAGCGCCGGCGCGTGTGTTTCACGGCCAGGAAGGCCTGCAGGCCGCATTCAAGGCGGGCGAGCTGACCGGCAACATGATCGCGGTGGTCCGCTTTTCCGGCCCCAAGGCGCTGGGCATGCCCGAACTGCATAAGCTGACGCCGACCCTGGGCCTGCTGCAGGACCGCGGCTTCAAGGTGGCGCTGCTGACCGACGGCCGCATGTCGGGCGCTTCGGGCAAGGTCCCCGCGGCCATCCACATGACGCCCGAGGCGGTCAATGGCGGCCCTATCTCCAAGATCCGCGACGGCGACATGATCCGGCTGGACGCCAATGAAGGCACGCTGACCTTTTTGGGCGACGAGAAGGAATTCTTCGCCCGCACCCCGGCCACCGAGGATTTGCGCAGCCAGCATTTCGGCATGGGCCGCGAACTCTTCGCCAATTTCCGCGCCATGGTGGGCGTGGCCGACAAGGGCGCGAGCGTGTTTCAGTAGGGGTCAGGCGGCGGGCAGGGCGATCGGCTCGATGGCGCGTAGCGCTTCCGCCGCCGCCGCCTCGGCCAGTGTCAGGTCGTAAAGACCCTGCATGTTGATCCAGAATTCCGGGGGCATCGAGAAGAACCGCCCCAGCCGCAGGGCGGTGTCCGGCGTAACCCCGGTTTCTTCGCGCACCAGCCGCTCAATCCGCGTCCGCGGCACGCCAAGTCGAGCCGCGAGCGCATAGGGCGACAGGCTCAGTGGCTCCAACAGCTCTTCCCGCAGATATTCCCCCGGATGGACCGGCGGCGTGATCCTGATGGTCATCACGATATCCTTTCAGTGATAGTCCACGATCTCGACATCTTCGGCCCGTCCATCGACCCAGCGAAAACAGATCCGCCACTGATCGTTGATGCGGATTGATTGCTGACCTGCTCGGTCGCCGGACAATGCTTCCAAACGATTGCCGGGAGGCACACGCAGATCCGACAATTCTGTGGCCGACATCAATGCTGCCAGCTTTCGCTGCGCAGGGCGCAACACATCGCTTGCAAAGCCTTTGGGACATTTGCCAGCGGCAACTTGCTCCGCAAACTTGCCCTTGAATGAACCGATCAATTCCCAGCCCCTGACGTATCAATAGGTGATACCAGCATTGGCGTCAAGGCTCGGTATCAGAACTTGATACTACCGGCTCCGCCCGAACAGTCGTTCGATGTCTTTCTGCTTGAGTTCGACATAGGTGGGGCGGCCGTGGATGCATTGGCCGGAATGGGGCGTGGCTTCCATGTCGCGCAGCAGGGCGTTCATTTCGTCGACCCGCAGGCGGCGGCCCGAGCGCACCGAACCGTGGCAGGCCATGCGGGCGATGATGGCTTCCATGCGCTCGCTCACCGCCGCGCTGCTGCCCCATTCGGCCAGGCCGTCAGCCACATCGCGGACCAGGCCGTCAATGTCGGTGCTGCCGAGCAGGGCGGGGGTCTCGCGCACGGCGATGGCGCGCGGGCCGAAGCGCTCGAGATAGAGCCCGAAGCGCTCCAGTTCGGGCGCCGCGTCCTCGAGCCGGGCGCAGTCTTCCTCGGGCAATTCGACCACCAGCGGGATCAGCTGCGCCTGGCTGGGCACCGGGCCGGCGGCCATCTGCGCCTTGAACCGCTCATAGACCAGCCGCTCATGGGCCGCATGCTGATCGACCAGCAACAGGCCCTCGCCATTCTGGGCGATGATGAAATTGTCAAACATCTGCGCGCGGGCCGTGCCCAGCGGATATTCGACAAGGGCAGGCACGGGCTCGGCTTCGACGCGGGCGCTGGGCTCGGCCAGCCCCTCCAGCCCGGGCTGGTTGAAATCGGGCGCGAACGGATTGCTGCTGCCGTGCCCCTGGACCCGCTCATAGCCGGCAAAGGACAGGGGCGCGGCCGATCGGTAGGGCAGGGCGGGCGACACGCTGTTGGGCGCCTGGGGCGCGATGGCAGGCTGCGGGCCCGGCGCGGTGAAAGCGCCCAGCACATCCTCGGCAACGCTGGAGGAGGCCTTGAACCCGGCGGCGGCCAGCGCCTCGCCAATGGCGCGGATCACCGCGCTGCGCACGGCGCCGCCATCGCGGAAGCGCAGTTCGGCCTTGGCGGGGTGCACATTGACGTCAACCTCTGCCGGGTCGATGGCGACATAGAGCGCCACCACCGGAAACCGGTCGCGGAAGATATAGTCGGCATAGGCGGCGCGCACGGCGCCCACCAGAACCTTGTCGCGTACCGAGCGGCCATTAACGAAGAAGAACTGGCTCAGGCTGTTGGCCCGCGTATAGGTCGGCAAACCCGCCAGCCCGGCCACCACGACACCATGCCGGCTGTGGCCCAGCGTCACCGCGTTTTGCGCGAAGTCGTCGCCAATCACCTGCGCCAGCCGCGCGGGGAGGGCGCCAGGACCACTGACGGCGGGCCAGTTGGCCGTCGAGCGGTCGCTGCCATTGAGCACGAAATGCACGCCGGGATTGGCCATCGCCAGCCGCTTGAGCACGTCGGTGATGGCGCCCGCTTCGCCCCGGTCGGTCTTGAGAAACTTCAACCGCGCCGGGACATTGGCGAACAGGTTGCGGACCTCGACAATGGTGCCCCGGTTCAGCGCCTGTGGCACCGGGCCCTTGCGGACGCCATTGCGCACCTCGATGCGCAATCCGCTCTCGGCGCCGGCCGGGCGCGAGGCGATGGAAAGCTCGGCCACCGAGCCGATCGAGGCCAGGGCCTCGCCGCGAAACCCCAGGCTGCGGATATCATCCAGATCGTCGGTGGACAGCTTGGAGGTGGCGTGGCGCTCCACCGAGAGCACCAGATCGGCCCTGTCCATGCCGTGCCCGTCATCCTCAATGCGCAGCAGGCTCTTGCCGCCCCCGGCCGTGCTGACGATGATGCGGCTGGCACCCGCATCGATGGCATTTTCCACCAGTTCCTTGACCACGCTGGCAGGCCGCTCAACCACCTCGCCGGCAGCAATGCGGTTGATCAGAACTTCGGGTAGCTGACGAATGGGCAAGGGCGATTCTCCTGAACCCAATATAGGGCCTGAGACGCCGCTTTCCGACCCGTTTGCTGGCAGTGTCACCGTTTCAATTGCAGCGGCCCGGGCGCCACCCTGGTGTTGCGCCGTCCGGCCCTGCCGGCGCGCTGCGTGCGGCAGGGCCGGTCCCGCCATGGGGCCATATGAGCGGCTTGCCCGGAACGGCTTTGGCCAGTATCACCAAGCCATGTCCGAACCAGCCATCACACCGATGAACCGGGCCCTGGCGCTGGCCGAGCAGGCTGCCGCCCAGGGCGAGGCGCCCGTGGGCGCGGTGATCATGCTTGGCGACACCGTGCTGGCGGCAGAGCGCAACCGCATGAAGGCCCTCAACGATCCGACCGCGCACGCCGAGATGCTGGCCATTCGTGCCGCACTCAACCAGCGCGGCAGCGGGCGGCTCGACGGATGCGACCTCTATGTAACGCTTGAGCCCTGCGCCATGTGCGCGGGCGCCATTGCCCATGCCCGCCTTCGGCGCGTCTATTTCGCAGCCGAGGATACCAAGGCCGGGGCGGTGGAAAACGGCGTCCGCCTGTTCGAGCAACCCACCTGCCACCACAAGCCGGAAGTCATCGGCGGCATTGGCGCGGGGCGCGCCGAGGCGATGCTCAAGCAGTTTTTCTTGGGTTTACGCCGGCCATGACCCTGCCGCACTAGCCGCAAAGGCTGGAGCACGCTATTGGCAAGGCAAGAACCTGTTGGAGACACCCCATGATCATCGAGCCCAAGATTCGTGGCTTCATTTGCACGACCGCCCATCCCGTCGGCTGCGCAACCAATGTCCAGCGTCAGATCGACCATGTGGTGATCAAGGGCAAGATCCCCACCGGACCGCGTCGCGTCCTGGTGCTGGGCTGCTCGACCGGCTATGGCCTGGCCTCGCGCATCGTCACCACATTTGGCGCTGGCGCCGACACGATCGGCGTCTCCTTCGAGAAGCCGCCGGCGGAAAACAAGACCGCATCGGCCGGCTGGTACAACAACCGGGCCTTCGAGCAGCGCGCCAAGGCGGCAGGCCGGCAGGCCATCACGGTCGAGGGCGATGCCTTTTCCGATGCCATCAAGGCCGAGACGATCGAAGCCATCCGCGGCAGCGTCGGTCAGGTCGACATGGTCGTCTATTCCGTCGCCTCTCCGGTGCGTACCGATCCCAAGGACGGCGTGACCTATCGCTCGGCGATCAAGCCCTATGGCACGGCGGTCACCTCCAAGACCCTCAATACGGCTACCGGGGAAGTCTCCGAGATCGCCGTCGAGCCAGGCACCGAGGAAGAAATGGCCTCCACCGTCAAGGTAATGGGCGGCGAAGACTGGGAGCTCTGGATCAAGGCACTGTCGGACGCCGGTGTGCTGGCCGATGGCTTCCAGTCGCTCAACTATACCTATCTGGGCAGCGAGCTGACCTGGCCGATCTACCACAAGGGCACGCTGGGGATGGCCAAGGCTGACCTGGACCGCGCTGCCGCCGCCATTTGCGCCGCCCATGGCGAGCACGCGGCGCATGTCGTGGCTCTCAAGGCCGTCGTCACCCAGGCCAGCTCGGCCATTCCGGTGGTGCCGCTCTATGGCACGCTGCTGATCAAGGTCGAGGACGAGATGGGGCTGGGCGAAGGCACCATCGAGCAGATCGACCGCCTGTTCCGCGTCAAGCTGCAGGGCGATATCGCGCTCGATGACGAGGCCCGCATCCGGGTCGATGACTGGGAGCTGTCCGACACGATGCAGGCCGAGCTCAAGAAGCGCTGGGCCGAACTCACCACCGAGAGCCTGTCGTCGCTGGCCGATCTGCCCAAATACCGCGCCGAGTTCCTCAAGCTGTTCGGCTTTGGCCTGGGCGGCGTGGACTACAGCGCCGATCTCGACCCGCGCGAAGTCTAGGCCAGCAACGCGTTCGCGCCGCCAGGCTCGGCCTGGTGGCGCCTTTTCTCCCGTGTCGACAGCTAGAGCAGGCTGTGCCGGATGACCTCGGCCACGGTATGGGCCCTGTTCCTGGTGCCCAGCTTTTGCGCCACATTGTCCACATGCTGGTTGACGGTGCGCGCCGACATGCCCAGCTGCCTGGCAATGGCGGCCGATGTCATCCCTTCGGCAGACAGGGCAATGACTTCCTTCTCGCGCGGCGTCAGCGGGTCGGAATGCGTCACCACGCCGACATTGCGAAAAACGCGAACCTGGGAAAACAGCGCGTAGACCAGCAATTGCAGCGCCATTTCCTGCTGCGAATTGAGCTGCGGCAGGCCGCTGAACCCGCCAATGCCCACCAGCGCGCCGTCATGGCTCACCGGCACCAGCATGCACTCCACCATGTCCACCTTGGTGGCGAAGGCCAGCAGCGGATCGTCCGGATCGGTGAAGCGCGTGGCGTCGAAGGCCTGCACGCCACCGCGCTCCAGCAGCTCGGCGATATTGCCCGTGCGGGTGCGCAGGCCTGCGGCGACATATTCGTCCCACCAGCCGGCGCGGGCGCCATTGCTGTCGAGAACATGCAGCGCGGTCGCCCGGCCCTCGCCATATTCGACCAGATAGGCGCTGCGAAAGCCAAATTCCCGTGCGATGCTGCGCATGATGCCGATCAGGTCAGCATCGGTGCGTGTATTCCGGATGGCATCGAAATACCGCTCGATCAGTGCCAGCATAATTCCTCCCGAATACGACGCCGGTCTGCTGCCGGGATTGGCGATCCCACTATACACGTACGCTGGATCGCTAAAAGTCCCACTGTGAAAATTACGGATGTGATTATTATCAATGAAATAAACCACGCTGGAACTTATGACAGCGCTATTCCTGCCGATTCTGCGAACTTTCAAATCGCGCTAGGATCGAGACACTGAACAGTGTCGATCATGGCGGGGATGGAATGTCTGGATACAGTATGCTGCTAGAACGGGAACAGGAGCG
>CAXBKI010000032.1:0-11884 GCA_963975955.1 uncultured Devosia sp. | reverse complement strand
TCAAAAAGCAGCCCTTGGCCGGCAATTGCCCATCGGGCTCATAGACCTGGGCGCCTTCGGCAACACCGCGCTGCATCAAATCCTTGATGCGCTCGACCTGCACCGGGGCGATCATGGCGCCGATGTCGATGGATTTGTCGAGCGGATCGCCAACGCGCAGGCTGCCCATGCGCTTTTTGAGCTTGGTGATGAAGCGGGTTTCGATGCTCTCCTGCACCAGCAGGCGTGAGCCGGCGCAGCAGACCTGACCCTGGTTGAACCAGATGGCGTCGATCAGGCCCTCGATGGCGCTGTCGATATCGGCGTCTTCAAAGACGATATAGGGCGACTTGCCGCCCAGCTCGAGGCTGAGCCCCTTGCCCGACCCGGCGGTGACGGCGCGGATGGCCTTGCCCACTTCGGTCGAGCCGGTAAAGGCGATCTTGTCGATGCCGGCATGGGCGGTGATGGCCTCGCCGGTCGCGCCCTCCCCGGTCACGATATTGACCACGCCCCTGGGCAGGCCGGCGCGCGCGCAGATTTCGGCAAACAGCAGCGCGGTCAGCGAGGTGAATTCGGCCGGCTTGAGGATTACCGTATTGCCGGCGGCCAGCGCCGGAGCGATCTTCCAGGCCAGCATGAGCAGCGGAAAATTCCACGGAATGATCTGGCCGCAGACGCCATAGGGCACCGCATCGGGGAATTGGCGGCTCAGGTGCTGCGCCCAGCCGGCGTGATGGTAGAAATGACGCGCCACCAGGGGGATATCGATATCGCGGCTTTCGCGGATCGGCTTGCCATTGTCCATGGTTTCGAGCACGGCGAACAGCCGGCTGTGTTTCTGCACGGCGCGGGCGATGGCATAGAGATATTTGCCGCGCTCATAGCCCGAAAGCGCGCTCCAGCCCTTGAAGGCAGACCGGGCGGCCTTGACTGCCGCGTCGACATCCTCGGCCGTGCCGTCGGAAATCTGCGCCAGGCTTTCGCCGGTCGCCGGATTGTCCGAGGAGAAGGTCTTGCCCGGCTTGGTCCACTGGCCATCAATGAAGTGTCCGAACTTGCGGCCATGGGCATCGAGCCAGGCATTGGCCTGCTCGGGGCCCTCGGGCGCCGGACCGTAATCGAGGGATTGGAAGATTTGCGCGATCTTGTTCATTTGGTTTCCTCCGGGTCCGTGCAGCGGACCTCGTGGTTCGATGGGCTCACCATGAGGTCCGAACGGGCTCGGTGCCTCTGGAGCCCTCATGGTGAGCCTGTCCAACCACGAGGGCGATGTGCATTAGACCATCGGCTGGCGGTAATCGGCGGCATAATGCCCGGTCAGCCCGTGTTCGATCTGCCGCTCGATGTCGGTCAGCAGGGTCGAGGCGCCGAAGCGGAACAGGGGCGGCTGCAGCCAGGCAGTGCCCAGCTCTTCCTTGATCAGCGCCATGTAGTTGAGCGCGTCCTTGGTCTTGGAAATGCCGCCGGCCGGCTTGTAGCCGATCTCGATGCCGGTCTCTTCGGCAAACCAGCGGATCATGCGGATCATGGTCAGGCTCGTCACCAGATTGGCATTGACCTTTTCCTTGCCGGTCGAGGTCTTGATGAAATCGGCGCCGGCCATCATGCAGACCAGGCTCGCCTTGGCGATATTGGTCTGGGTGGCCAGTTCGCCAGTACCCAGAATGGTCTTGATATGGGCGTCACCACAGGCCTTGCGGAAGGCTTTGACCTGGTCGTAGAGCCCCTGCCAGTCCTGACGCAGCACCATGCCGCGTTCGATGACGATGTCGATTTCCCTGGCACCATCGGCGACCGAGAGCTCGATTTCGCGCAGCTTGGTTTCGACCGGCGCCAGCCCATGGGGAAAGGCGGTCGAGACGGCGGCCACGGGAATGCCCGAGCCATCGAGCGCCGCCACCGCCGTCCTGACGAAGCTATGATAGACGCACACGGCGCCGGGCAGGATGCGCAGTTCGGGTATAGCGAGCCGGTCGAGAATATCCTGGCGCAACGGGTGCAGCGCCTTGGCGCAGAGCCGCTCGACGCGGCCGGCGGTATCGTCGGCATTGAGCGTCGTCAGATCGATCAGCGTGATGGCCTTGAGCAGCCAGGCGAGCTGATAGTCCTTCTTGACCGTGCGGCGCGCGCCGATGGAGCCGGCGCGGCGTTCGAGCGCCGAGCGGTTCATGCGGACGCGTTCGACCCAGTCCAGATCGAGCGGAAAGCCGGGATTGCGCTTGTGCGGGGTGTGGGTCTGGCTGTTATCGACGACGCGTAAACTCATAGCTCCTCCACCAGCGCCGGAATGAGCCTTTTCAGCTTCTGGGCGCCCTGTACCGCCATGGTCTTGGTGTGTTCATGGCTGATGTTTTCGCTCGACAGGCCCGCGCCCATATTGGTGATGGACGAGCAGGCCCACACTTTCATTCCCAGGAAACGCCCGAGAATGACTTCGGGTGCCGTCGACATGCCCACGGCATTGGCGCCCAGGCGCACGGCCATCTGGATTTCGGCGACCGTCTCGAAGCTCGGGCCAGAATACCACAGATAGATGCCTTCGCCGAGCTTGATATCCATGCCCTGGGCGAGACGCTGTGCCTTGGCACGCAGCTCGGGGTCGTAGCAATTGACCATGTTGACGAAGCGCCGGTCGGTCGGCTCGCCGATCAGCGGGTTCATGCCGGCGTAATTGATGTGATCGGAGAGAACCATCAGGTCGCCGGGCTGGAAGCGCTCGTCGAGCGAGCCGGCCGAATTGGTCAGCAGCAGGCTCTGGGCGCCCAGTTCCGCCATGGCTTCGAGGGCGGGGCGCATGGCAGCGGCATTGCCGTGCTCATAATAGTGTTCGCGACCGGTCAGCACGGCGACGCGCTTGCCGCCCAGATTGCCGATGATCAGGTCGCGGCCATGACCGGAGACGCCGCCGCCGGGAAAGCCCTTGAGCTCGGAATAGGGAATGGTGACCTTGTCGGTCAGCAGCTCGCCAATGGCCGACAGGCCCGAGCCCAGCACGATGGCGGCGGCGATCGGCGCCTTGCCGGCGATCTGTTGGATGGTCTTGGCAGCCTTGGTCATTTGGGCAGATACTCCGGGCCGAAACTGTGCGGCAACAAATAATCGAGTGTGCAGGTCAGCGGCTCACCATCGACCCCATGGGAAATCACCTCGACATCGAGGTCGGCGAATTCGCGGATGCGCTGGCGGCAGCCGCCGCAGGGGGTGACCGGCGCGGTGCCATTGCCCACGACATAGATGCGCTTGATGCGCCTGGCGCCCGCCGCGATCATCGCCGAAATGGCCGAGGCCTCGGCGCAATTGCCCTGCGGAAAGGCGGCATTTTCGATATTGCAGCCGGCATAGATCTGGCCGTCCTCGGCAAGAATGGCCGCGCCCACGGCAAATCTGGAATAGGGCGAATAGGACCTGGCCCGAATGGCAGCGGCGGCCTGGAACAAGGCCTTGTCGATGTCTGAGTTGGGCATTGTGTGACGCCAGCGTCGCCGCTAGCGCTCCTTGGTATAGGGTACGCCGCCGGCCTTGGGACCGACTGCCTTACCGATGAAGCCTGCCAGCAGCACGACGGTCAGCACATAGGGCAGCGCCTGGATGGCCTGCACGGGCACCTCGATGCCGAACAGTTCGGCGCTCTGCAGCCGGATCTGCAGCGCATCCAGGAAGCCAAACAGCAGGCAGGTGAACATGGCCGGGACCGGCTTCCATTTGGCAAAGATCAGCGCCGCAAGGGCGATATAGCCCTTGCCGGCCGTCATGTTGTTGCCAAAGCCCGAGCCCTGGGCGATGGAGAAATAGGCGCCGGCCAGACCGCAGAGCAGGCCGGTGATGATCACCGCCTGATAGCGCAGCAGGACCACCGAAATGCCGGCGGTGTCGACGGCCTTGGGGTTTTCGCCGACGGCGCGCAGGCGCAGGCCGAAGCGGGTGCGGAACAGCACGAACCAGGTCACGGCCACCATGATGAAGGCGATATAGACCAGGATATAGTGTCCCGAGATCAGGTCGTAATAGATCGGCCCCAGCACCGGCACGCCCACCAACTGCTCGGCAAAGGGCAGCGTGATCGGATCGAACCGGCCTCCGGCGCCCAGGGCCGGCGTGCGGCCGCCCTGATGAAACCAGGTCTGGCCGAGAAACGTCGTCAGGCCCGCGGCCAGCATGTTGATGGCCACGCCGGCGATCAGCTGATTGCCCTTGAGCGAAATCGAGGCCAGCCCCTGCAGCAGGGATGTGGCCAGCGATACAGCCATGCCGGCCAGCAGGCCCAGCCAGGCCGAGCCGGTGATGGCCGCCACCGCGCCCGCGGCAAAGGCAGCCGCCAGCATCTTGCCCTCCAGCCCGATGTCGAACAGGCCGGCCCGTTCGGAATAGAGACCGGCCAGGCATGCCAGCAGCAGCGGCGTGGACAGGCGGATAGTGGCGTCCAGGATGGACAGCGTTGCGGAAAGATCCATCGCTCAGCTCTCCGTCTTGGCGGTTTCCCGCGCGATGGCTTCGGCCTTCTGTTCGGGCGAGAACAGCATGAAGGCGTTTTCCAGCGAGGGCCGGAACAGGCCTTCCATGGCCCCGGTGAACAGGATGACCAGGGCCTGGATGACCACGATCATTTCCTTGGTAATGCCCGGAATGACGAATTGCAGTTCCTGGCCGCCCTGATAGAGGGCGCCGAACAGCAAGGATGCCAGCAGGATGCCGATGGGGTGGTTGCGGCCCATCAGGGCCACGGCGATGCCGACAAAGCCGGCGCCGGCCACATAGTCGAGCACGAGGCGATGCTGCACGCCCATGACTTCGTTGATCGCCACCATGCCGGCCAGCGCGCCCGAAATGGTCATGGTGATCATGATGGTCTTGGAATTGGAAATGCCGGCATAGCGCGAGGCGGTCGGGTTGGCGCCCAGCACGCGCATGGCGTAGCCGAACTTGGTGTGCCAGACCAGCACATAGACCCCGACCAGCGCCGCCATTGCCACCACGATGGACAGGTTCACCGGAGAATAGCCGAAGAACGAACTGAATTCGCGCAATTGCGGCACGCGGCCGCCCACCGCGATGGTGGCCGATTCCGGGGCCATGGTAGTGGCGGGCTTGAGCACGCGATTGACCATGTAGACCATCAGCGCCGCGGCGATGAAGTTGAACATGATGGTGGTGATAACCACGTGGCTGCCGCGCTTGGCCTGCAAATAGCCGGGCACGAATGCCCAGAAGCCGCCCACGGCTGCGGCCGCCAGGATGGCCAGCGGCATGGCAATCAGCCAGTGGGTCTGATCCAGCGCCAGGGCGACGACGATGGCGCCGAGCCCGGCGACATAGGCCTGGCCGTCGCCACCGATATTGAACAGGCCGGCATGGGCGGCAACCGCCACGGCCAGGCCGGTAAAGATGAAATTGGTGGCATAATAGAGCGTATAGCCAAAGCCGTCGCCATAGCCGAAGGCGCCATAGATGATGACCTGGATGGCATGGAGGGGATTTTCACCGACGAACAGCACCACCAGCCCCGACACGAGAAAGGCCAGCAGGAGATTGATGGCTGGCAGCAAGGCCACGTCGGCCCAGCGCGGAAGAGGTCTGCGGGCGCTCATTGGGCTGCCTTTGTGTCATTGCCGATACCGGCCATCATCAGACCCAGTTCGCCTTCGGTGGCGGTGGCGGGGTCGGCTTCGCCCACGATCTGGCCGTCGAACATCACCAGGATACGGTCGGCGAGCGAGCGGATTTCATCGAGCTCGACCGAGACGAGCAGGATGGCCTTGCCCTCGTCGCGCATCTTGATGATCTGGTTGTGGATGAATTCGATGGCGCCGATATCGACGCCGCGGGTCGGCTGGCCGACCACCAGCACGTCGGGGTCGCGCTCCATCTCGCGGGCCAGCACGATCTTTTGCTGATTGCCGCCGGAAAACAGCGAGGTCTTGAGATTGATATTGGCCGGACGGACATCGAACAGCTTGACGTGTTCGGCGGCGCGCTGCCGGGCGGCACCGATGTCGAGGAAGCCGTTGGCGCCGTATTCGGGGCTGTCCTGATAGCCCAGTATGGCGTTCTCCCATTCGGCAAAGCTGGTCACCAGGCCCATGCGCTGGCGGTCTTCGGGCACATGGGCAAGTCCCGCGGCGCGGGCGCGCGCGGCCCCGTCGTCGCCCTTGAGCGAAAGCGTGGTGCCCTTGAGGATCACATCGCCGCCGGCCTGGTCGCGCATGCCGCTGATCGATTCGAGCAGTTCGGTCTGGCCATTGCCCGAGACCCCGGCAATGCCGACGATCTCGCCGGCCCGCACCGAGAAGCTGACATCCTTGACCCGGGTTACGCCCATGTCGTCGCGGACCACGAGATTGCGCACTTCGAGCAGCTTGTCGCCCGGCTTGGCGGGGCCCTTGTTGACCTCGAGCAGCACATGGCGGCCCACCATCAGTTCGGCGATCTGTTCGGGGCTGGTATCGGCAGTCTTGAGGGTGGCGACCATCTCCCCCTGGCGCATCACCGATACGCTATCGGTAATCGCCATGATCTCGCGCAGCTTGTGGGTGATCAGGATCACCGTCTTGCCCTGGGTGCGCAGCGTTTCCAGCACACGGAACAGATCGTCGGCTTCCTTGGGCGTCAGCACGCCGGTGGGCTCGTCCAGGATCAGCGTCTCGGCGCCGCGATAGAGGGCCTTGAGAATTTCCACGCGCTGCTGCTGACCCACCGAGATGTCCTCGATGATGGCATCGGGATCGACCTCGAGGTCATATTCGGTTTCCAGCCGGTCCAGCTCGCTGCGCGCACGCGCCAGGCTTGGCTTGATCAGCCCGGAATCCTCGGCGCCCAGGATGACGTTTTCGAGGACGGAGAAATTGTCGACCAGCATGAAATGCTGGTGCACCATGCCGATCCCCAATTGGAGGGCGTGGCGGCTGTCGGTGATTTCGTGGGCGGTGCCATTGACCCGGATGGTGCCGCTGTCGGCGGTGTAAAACCCATACAGGATCGACATCAGCGTCGATTTGCCGGCGCCGTTCTCGCCCACGATGCCGTGGATCGAGCCGCGGGCGATCTTGAGGTCAATGTCCTTGTTGGCGTGAACCGCACCAAATCGCTTGTTGATCTTTTCAAGCTCAATGGCCCAGCCGGTGGCCGGGGCAGCTGCAGCGGCCGTTTCCGGCCGCTGCGTGTTCGAGGGTTCGTCCTGGCTCATCTAGCAGGGCTTAGAGGGGGCAGGACGAGTCGGTGGTGTAGTCGTGCACCTCGATGGTGCCGGCCTGGATCTGGCTGGACAGCTCATCCACCTTGGCCTTCATGTCGTCGGTGATGAGCGAGGCGTTGTTCTCGTCCAGCGCATAGGCGACGCCGTTTTCGGCCAGGCCGAGCACGGTCAGGCCGGGCTTGAAGGTGGCATCGTCGGCGGCTTCGGTCAGCGCGTTCTGCACGGCGACGTCAACGCGCTTGAGCATCGAGGTCAGCACCGAACCGGGCTGGAGATAGTTCTGGTTGCTGTCCACGCCGATGGAGTACTTGCCGGCATCCTTGGCGGCCTGCAGCACGCCCAGGCCCGATCCACCAGCGGCGGCGAAGATCACGTCGGCGCCGTTATCGATGGCCGCCTTGGTCAGCTCGCCGGCCGTGACCGGATCATTCCAGGCAGCCGGGGTGGTGCCGGTATAGTTTTCGATCAGCTTGATGTCGGGGTTCACCGCCTTGGCGCCCTGGGCATAGCCGCAGTAGAACTTGTGGATCAGCGGAACGTCCATGCCGCCGACAAAGCCGACCGTGCCGGTTTCAGACTTGAGGGCGGCCAGTGCGCCCACCAGGAACGAGCCGGTATGCTCGTCAAAGATGATCGACTGCACATTGGGTGCGTCCACAACGGTGTCGATCACGACGAAATTGGTGTCGGGAAATTCAGGGGCAACGGCGGTGAGGGCGGCAGTCCAGGAGAAGCCGGCCATCACGATGGGGTTGGCGCCCTGGCCAGCAAAGCGGCGCAGGGCCTGCTCGCGCTGGGCATCGTTCTGCAGTTCGAGGTCGAGGAAGGAACCACCGGTTTCCTTCTTCCAGGCTTCGGCGCCGTTATAGGCGGCTTCATTGAACGACTTGTCGAACTTGCCACCCAGATCATAGATGACGGCTGGGTCAGCAAAGGCCGTACCGGTGATAATCGCGCTCAGCGCGACGCCGGCAGCAAGAGCCTTGGTAAAGGTGGAAAATTTCATCGAGTTCGTCTCCCTGTCTTGCACGCTCGCGCTGACGGTTGACCCCAGCGGACACACGGCGTGCACTAGCAGACGATACAATCGTGCAAACGGGCCGCTTGCAAGATGCAATTGCTGAAATTTTTCCGTTTGGTCAAAAAATGAGCATGATCTCCACCCTGCCGGTCAGCCGGCAGGGCGCGGCCCGCGGCGCTAGCTGTGCGCCAGCACGAACTGGAACAGGTGCTCCAGGCTGAGGTCGGGGAACATGACCGCGATGATGGCCAGCAGGCCGATGGCAAAGAGCGCGATGGTGTCGCGAGTGCGGGTGGTCATGACAATTTGCTTTAAAGTTGAGCGATCGGGGACTGTTCCCTACCTCAGCTTCGGGCCCTTGATTGTGATGGTTTGAGGGCAGCTGCAAAGCTGGTTAGCCAAGGGTTAACGCGGCAGCCGCCCCGCCCCACTCAATCGACGGGCAGCGGCGTCACCTCGGCGCCCATGGCGGCGCCGAAGCGCTCGAAAAAGCCATCGATGACCTTTTGCGCCGAATGGCCGATGATCGCCTTGCCCAGTTTCATGATCTGGCCGGAGGCGCCCCCCTCTGCGGCAAAGACCAGCAGCGTGTCCTCGCCCTGATCGGACAGAATGATGTCGGCCGAACCCTCGGCCAGGCCCAGCAGCCCGCCCTTGCCGCGCCCGGTGAGCGTATAGCGTTCCGCCGGCACGATGCCGGTCAGGGCCAGGTCCCCTTTGAACACCGGGTGAACCACGCCCAGATTGACCTTGATTTCGAGGTCGAGCGTATTGTCGCCCGACCAGACGATCTTGTGGCACCCCGGAATCGCCGCCTTGAGCATGGCCGTGTCATTGAGTGCGGCCCAGACGGCAACGCGCGGCGCGGCCAGGATGTAACGTCCACCGAAATCCATCAGCGGCCACCATCGGGCCGGCATTTGGCTCCGGCCCTATTGTGGCCGCGATACCAATGGAAACAGATGCTTGCCATAGTGTGACCCCCGCTCTTTACGTGCGGCTTTTTCGCACCAATATGGTCTAAATAGTTTCCTCGGGCAGCAGTTGCAATTGTCAGGCAGCAGCGCAAGGGCGATCAATAGCGCCGCGATAGGCATTTTGCCGGCTCGGCATCATATTACGGGGAGCGATACGATGGCCAATGATGTGTCCACGGCACCAGCAACTGCAATGGCGCCAGCCGCCATGGGAGCGGAAAAGCCGCTGCAGTATCTGGACAAGGCGGTCAATGCCATCCGCGATCTCGGAATCTGGCCCGAGCAGCAGGGCGAAGCGCCCATTACCGGCCTGCTGCAGCAGATCACCGAGCTTGATGAAACCCGTGTCGTGCTGATCGCCAGGCCAGCGCCTTCAACGAAGTGGTGCGCGAGCAGATCGCGGCCATGAAGATCGGCGAGCGCTACGAAGAGATCACCAAGGGCTTTGATTCCATCCGCGACGATGCCAAGGGCATGGTCGACCAGCTGGCCGACAACAAGCTCGACCTGTTCGAGCGCGCCTCCAATGTGTGGATGAAGGTCAGCCGCGGCGATATCGCCACGCGCTTTGACAAGATTCGCGACACCTATCTGGCGGTCACGGCCGATACCAAGGACCAGATCGACCGCGAACACACCATTCTGGAGGCCTATCGCGATTTCCGCGGCGCGCTCAAGCAGGCCGAAGTGATGGCGCTCGAAGTGCTGGCGACCGCCGAACAGCGCCTGGCGGCCAAGAAAGACATCCTGACTGCGGCCTCGAGCGCTGTCTCGTCCTTTGCTGGCACCGTGCCGGCCGACCGGGCGCGGCTGGAAATGGACCGCGATGAAAAGCTGCGCGACATGCAGAATGAAGAGGGGCGCTACCAGATCGCCAAGGACCTCTCGGACAATCTGACCATTTCCTACAATACCTCCGAAGTGGTGATGGCCCGGCTGATGCAGACCACCAATGCCAAGGAGCGGGTGTATCAGCAGTCGATCTCGTTCTTTTCCACCAATGAGACGGTGCTGACGGCCCTGTCGGCCTCGTTCACCGGCATGTTCGGCCTGCATGAATCCACCGAGACGCTCAACGCGATGAAGGAAGGGATGAGCAAGAGCCTGGAGACCCTTTCGGAGATTGGCGACAAGGTGACCGAAGAGGCCGTGCGGGCCGGCTATGGCCCCACCGTGCGCGCCGATGCCGTCAAGAAGCTGGTCGATTCGGTGGTCAATTTCCAGGAAAAGAGCCGCACCATCATCAATGAGATGCGCGTGGCTTCGACCAAGAATTCGGCCGAAATCCGCGATGCGGTGGAAGATGGCAAGCGGCGTCTGGCGGCCCTGGCCGCCGAAGGCAATGCCCTGTTGCTCGAGACCAGGAACTAAGGGGGGGCGGACCCATCAGGGTGGACGGCAACAATGAGTGACGTGACGGCGCAGTCCGCTGCCCCCTTGGACGAAGTCATGCTGGCCATGGACGTGGTCGACACGCTGCGTCATCAGCAGAGCCTGGCCACGCGCGAGCTCGATACCGACGCCAAGCAGGCCCAGCTGATCGACAGGCTGCGCGACATCTATCACCAGCAGGGCATCGACGTGCCGGACGCCATTCTGCGCGAAGGCGTGGCGGCGCTGCAGGAGAGCCGGTTCACCTATGATCCGCCGCCGCCCAGCCTGGGCGTGACGCTGGCCAGGCTCTATGTCGGTCGCAAGCGCTGGGGCAGGCCGGTGCTGCTGATCGCGGCGGCGGCGCTGGCGCTGACGGTGGGATATTTCGGCGTGTGGCGCCCCTATCAGGCGGATCAGGCCGAGCAGGCGCGGATCGAGCTGGCCCAGGGCCTGCCGATGCAGATGGACGCGCTCTACGACACCATATTTGAAGAAACCAAGGTGCAGCAGGCGGTGATGGATGCCGAGGCCATCCGCACGCGCGGCCAGACCCTGGCCGCTGAGGGCGACCGCCCTGCTGCCGAGAGGGCCGTGGCCGATCTGACGGCCCTGCGCGATCTCATCCGGCAGGAATATACGCTGCGGGTGGTCAATCGACCCGACGAGAAATCCGGCTTCTGGACCTTCCCGGAGGTCAATACCGATGCCACCAATTACTATCTGGTGGTCGAGGCACTCGATGCCGATGGCAAGCGGCTGAGCCTGCCCATTCTCAACGAGGAGACCGGCGAGACGGAGACCGTCAGCATCTGGGGGGTTCGCGTGCCCGAAGAGGTTTATGACGAGATCGTCGCCGACAAGCGCAATGACGGCATCATCCAGGGCAATGAAATAGGCCGCAAGACCTACGGATTTCTCGACGTGACATATAATGTGCCGGTTTCCGGCGGGGCGGTAACGCGGTGGTAGAGTTATGAGTATCCGCGGCCCTGAAGCCCTGGCCAGCCTCGACGAAGCAATGCGGGACATCCGCCGGGAAGAAGACGAGATTTCCAAGCGGCTGTCCCGCTCGGCCGAACGGATCAGCAAGATCCGCGAGAGCGAAGCCGAGCTGTTCCGCCAGCTGGCGCGGCTGCGGCTTGATCCGTCGGTGCAGGCCGAACTGGACGGCGCCATTTCGGCGGCCGAGACCAGGGCCCGGGCGCAGCTCAAGGCCCATGCCAAGGATCTCGGCCAGGCGGAAAAGGCGGTCGCCGAGATCGATGCACGGCTGGCCCGGCTGACGGCGGAGCGGGCCGAGGCGCTTGCCCAGTTCGACAGCCAGCAGAGCCAGCTCAAGGC
>CAXBKI010000031.1:0-11957 GCA_963975955.1 uncultured Devosia sp. | reverse complement strand
CAAGTCCGCCTATCGCAAGCTGGCCAAGAAGTATCACCCCGACCAGAACCCAGACGATCCAGCATCGCACGGCAAGTTTGCCGAGGCGACCAATGCGTATGACCTGCTCAATGACAAGGAAAAGCGCGGCCAGTATGACCGTGGCGAGATCGATGCCGACGGCAACCCCAAATTTGCCGGCTTCAATCCGGGCGCCGGTCAGCGCGGCGGCGGTCGCACCGCGGCCGGCGGCTTTACGGCCGAGGATATCCTCAAGGAGTTCATGAGCGGCTTTGGCGGCCAGCCACGTGGTGGAGCTGGCCGGGGCGCGGGCCCCGGCGGCGCGCAGTGGGATCCCTTTGCCGGCGCCGCGGCAGGCGGGGGTGCCGGGCGCGGGCTGAAGGGCGAAGATGTGGTCGGGAATGCCACCGTCTCGCTCGAAGACGCCCACAAGGCCGCCTCGATCCCGGTTCGCATGCCAAGCGGCAAGGTCCTCTCGGTCAAGCTCCCCGAAAAGGTCGAGGAAGGCCAGCAGATCCGCCTCAAGGGGCAAGGCTCCGTCGGCATGGGCGAGGCGGGCGATGCGCTGATCACCGTGCGCTTTGGAAAGTCCAAGCAGTTCCGCCGCGATGGGGCGGACCTGCGTACCGATGTTCCCATCACCCTTTATGAAGCTGTGCTGGGGGCAAAGGTGCGCGTGCCGACGCTCGATGGTTCTGTCGAACTCAATCTTCCGCCAGGAATCGATACCGGCAAGGCCCTGCGCCTCAAAGGCAAGGGGCTTTACGGCGATGGCGACCTATACGCCAACCTCAAGGTCATCCTGCCGCCGGGCGGCGACGCCGACCTCGAAGCGCTGGCCCGCTTCATGCGCGACCAGAAGCCCTATAAGGTAAGAGACTAACACCCTTACCGGAGCTGCCCCTGCGCGACGAAGCTCCCACCTAACCTTCCCCATAAGGGAGAGGCTAGGAGGGGGGAGCTATCGCCCCCTACTCCCTGGGCGCTGCCGCCCGCTGCAGGCGGTCGTTGATGGCTTCTCCCAGTCCGGAGTCGGGGATGGGCGCAACTGCGATCAGGTTCTTGCCCAGTGCGTCGAGTTCATGGAGCATCGCAAAAAGATTGCGCGCCGCCTCGTGCAGGTCGCCCGTTGGTGAAAGATTACGCGTGGGGCCGGCAAACTCGTCCGCAGCGCCAAAGGCCAGATAGGCCTCGCCCTCGCGCGGCACGGTATTGAGCCGCAGGGCAGCGTTGGGCGCGTAATGGCTGAGCAGCATGCCTGGGGCGGCGATGGCAGCGTCTTTCTCGGCGATCGCAATGCTGACGCCCAGCGCCTGTTCGATCTCTTCGCGCGCCATTGATCCCGCCCGAAGCTGCACGAGCTGATCGCCATCGACCCGCACGATAGTGGATTCGACGCCGGCCTGACAGGGTCCGCCATCGAGCACCGGCACGCGGCCGGCAAAGCCCAGCCGTACCTGATAGGCCGTTGTGGGTGAAAGCCGCCCGGAGGGATTGGCCGAGGGTGCGGCCAGCGGCCTGCCCACAGCGGCCAGCAATGCCAGCGCCAACGGATGGTCGGGAATCCGGACGGCCACGGTGTCGAGGCCGGCAGTAGCCACGTCGGCCAAGCGGTTGCCCGGTTTGGCGGGCAGTACCAGCGTCAATGGGCCGGGCCACAGCGTCGCCAGACGGCGCGCCAACGGCGAAAGGAAGGCCAGGCTTTCGGCCATGGCCAGATCGGCGCAGTGGATGATCAGCGGATTGAAGCGGGGCCGCCCCTTGGTCTCATAAATGGCCAGTACCGCATCGGCATCGGTCGCGTCCGCCCCCAGACCATAGACCGTCTCGGTGGGAAAGGCACAGAGCTGACCAGCCCGCAGCAGTGCGGCGGCCTCATCTACCGAATTTGGATCAATTGTCATGCATGGGCCGATCATAGTGGTGGCGGTTGTTTGACAACGCCAGCGCGGCGCGTCAAGACGAGGGTGAAGCACAGGAGCCCGACCCGCGTGAGCACACTGCTTGTCAGTCAGCCCAATTTTGCCGACCATGTTACGCCGCAAGGTCATCCCGAGCGCGCTGACCGGATCCGGTCAATCGAGGAAGCGCTGGCGCGGCCCCGGTTCGACAAACTGATCCGGCGTGACGCGCCTAGTGCCGACCTGACGCTGGCCGAACTGGTACATGACGGCAGATATCTGGCCAAGCTGCGCAATGCTCGGCCGGCCGAAGGCATCGGCCAGCTCGATGCGGACACCTTCATCTCGGCCAAGTCGCTCGATGTCGTCGCCACCGGCCTCGGTGGCGCGCTTAACGCGCTCGACGCGGTACTGTTGGGAGAAGTCGAGAACGCCTTCTGCGCCATCCGCCCGCCCGGCCACCATGCCGAAATCGCCACGCCGATGGGTTTCTGCCTGATCAACACCGTGGCGATCATTGCGCGCGAGGCGCAGCGCAAATATGGCGCGGAGCGTATCGCCATCATCGATTTCGACGTACACCACGGCAATGGCACGCAGGACATCTTCAAGGATGATCGCAGCGTGTTCTACGCTTCGAGCCACCAGATGCCCCTGTTTCCCGGCACCGGCGAGCCAGGCGAAACCGGCGTGGGCAATATCGTCAACGTCCCCCTGGACGAGGACAGCGATGGCACCGCGATGCGCGACGCCTATGTGACACGAATCATACCGGCCCTGATTGACTTCTCGCCTGACCTGATCCTGCTGTCGGCGGGTTTTGACGCGCATGAGCGCGATCCGCTGGCCCAGCTCAACTGGAGTTCGGCGGACTATGGCTGGCTCACGGGAAAGTTGATGGACGTGGCCGACCGCTGCTGCGGTAACCGCATTGTTTCGCTGCTCGAAGGTGGCTATGACCTCAAGGGATTGGCTGGCGGTGTTTCCCACCATGTGGCCATGCTGATGGACGGCGCTATCGGGCGCCTGGACGAATAGGATTTTGCTGATGGCCGACAATGACGACGTGAAAGCGCTAAGCTTTGAGGCTGCGCTGGCGCAGCTGGAAGAGATCGTTGGCAAGCTGGAATCGGGCAAGGCGCCGCTGGCGGAATCGATCGCCATCTATGAGCGCGGCGAAGCCCTCAAGGCGCATTGCGAAACCTTGCTGAAGGCGGCAGAAGCCCGCATCGAGAAGATTACCCTATCGCGCGATGGCGTGCCGACCGGCACTGAACCTCTCGACGCCTAGACAGTGTCTGGACCTGGTGGTTCGACAGGCTCACCATGAGGTCTAGCCGCGGTGCGATGCCTGGACACGCCTCATCCTCAGATTGCCGAAAGATGGGGTCGGGGCAGAAAGAAGTCATGACCACACCAAAAACGCTGCGCAATTTCCGCATTGTCCTCTGGGCCCTGGTTGCCGTGGTGGCCATCGGCGCAACGGCGCTCTATGTGTTCCAGCCCCCTGCCCGCCCGCTCGGGCTGACCGGACAGGCCTTTGCGCTGAATTCGACCAGGGGTGGTGCCTTCACCCAGGACGATTTGGTGGGGGCGCCCAGCCTGATCTTTTTTGGCTATACTTTCTGCCCCGATGTCTGTCCGACAACGCTGGCCGAAACCACCGCCATTCGCGAAAAGCTCGGACTGACACCCGCGCAGTTGCGCATCATCTTTGTGTCCGTCGATCCCGAGCGCGACACGCTGGCGATGGTCAAGGATTATGTCGAAGGCTTTGACCCCAGTATCATCGGGTTGGTCGGCTCCAGCCTGGAGCAGACCGAAAATGCCAAGGCAGCCTTTGGCGTATTCTCCGAAAAGACTGGCGAACCGGGCGACCCCTATTATCTGGTGAATCACACCGCGCTGACGTTTCTGATCAAGGCTGACGGCTCGTTTCAGGGGACAATCTCCTATGAAGAAGATCAGGACACGGCGACCGCCAAGGTCAAGCGCCTGGTGCAGGGGTGAGCGAGCGCATCCGCCTCGATCTAGCCCTCGAACAGCGTGGCCTGGTGCCGAGTAGAGCGCGGGCTCGCGACGCCATTCTGCGCGGCACCGTCACGATCAATGGCGTCACTGCGGTCAAACAGAACCAGATGGTCGGCAAGGACGACATGTTGGCCCTCAGCGACCCGGCCGCCAATTATGTCTCGCGGGCGGCGCTCAAGCTCGTTGCCGGGCTCGACGCCGGCGATATCGACCCCACCGGCAAGGTCTGCGTGGATGTGGGTGCATCGACCGGCGGCTTCACCCAGGTGTTGATGGAGCGCGGCGCGCAGCGCATCTATGCCGTCGACGTCGGCCACGGCCAGCTGCACGACCGGCTCAAGGGCAGTGACCGGGTCATCAGCATGGAAGGCGTCAACGCCAAGGACCTGAGCGCTGATGACATCCCCGAGCCGATCGACCTTCTGGTCTCCGATGTGAGCTTTGTTTCGGTCACCAAGGTGCTGGCAGGCCCGCTGGCGCTGTGCGCCCCGGGGGCCGATGCGGTGATCCTGTTCAAGCCGCAGTTCGAGGTCGGTCGCCGCAATGTCGGCAAGGGCGGCATCGTGCGCAGCGAGGAAGCCATTGCCACCGCACTCACCGAGATGATCGCCTTCATGACCGAGCAGGGCTTTGCCCACCGGCTGTCGATCCCCTCGCCGATCACCGGCGGCGACGGCAATACAGAAACTGTCGCAATTTTCAGCAAGACTGCAGCCCTCGCCTGAGAGGACTGCCGCTTGAGTTACCTGCTGACGCCCCTATTGGTGCTGCTGTTCGTGATCGGATTGATCCTGGCGCCCACGCCCATACCGCTGGGCGTGCCGATCATGGCGCTCTCGGTATTCCTGCTGATCGCCACCAATCGCCACGCGGCCCGGCAGGTGGCAAAATTGCGCAAGCGCATCGGCTGGCTCAATCGCGCCTTCATGTTCATTGAGGACCGGGCTGGCCCTCGGATCGGTCGCACTCTGCGCCGGACGCGTCCGAGGCACTAGTTGCGCTCGAAGCCGACGGCACCCTCCCGCCCGGTCTGGCCGCGGTGGCGCAGATAGTGGTCGGCCAGCACCAGCGCCATCATGGCTTCGCCAACCGGCACGGCACGGATGCCGACACAGGGATCGTGACGGCCCTTGGTGACGATGTCGGTGTCCTGGTTGGCCGTTGTCACCGTCTGGCGCGGGGTCAGAATCGACGAGGTCGGTTTGACGGCAAAGCGGCAGACAATGGGATCGCCATTGGAAATGCCGCCCAGAATGCCACCGGCCTGATTGGAGAGAAAATAGGGCCTGTCCTGACCTGCCCGCATCTGGTCGGCGTTCTCGATGCCGGTGAGGCTGGCCGCCTCGAAACCGGCGCCGATTTCAACCGCCTTGACCGCATTGATACTCATCATGGCCGAGGCCAGGTCGGCGCTGAGCTTGCCATAGATCGGGGCGCCCCAGCCGGCAGGCACATTTTCGGCGACGACTTCGATCACCGCACCGACCGAATTGCCTTCCTTGCGGATGCCGTCGAGATAGTCCGCCCACAGGGCTGCCGCCGTGGCGTCGGCGCAGAAGAAGGGGTTTTCGCTGACCTGGTTCCAGTCGAAGTTATTGTAGTCAATCTTGTGCGGGCCGACCTGCACCAGACTCGCACGGATGGTGATGCCGGAAAGGACCTGACGCGCGATGGCGCCGGCGGCAACGCGCGCTGCCGTTTCGCGCGCCGAGGTGCGGCCACCGCCACGATAGTCGCGGACGCCGTATTTCTGGTCATAGGTGTAGTCGGCGTGGCCGGGACGGTACTTGTCGCGGATTTCCGAGTAATCCTTGGAGCGCTGATCGGTGTTCTCGATCATCAGGGAGATCGGCGTGCCGGTGGTGCGCGGTCCGTCGGTGCGCTCGTCCTCGAACACGCCAGACAGAATCTTGACCTCGTCGGGCTCGCGGCGCTGCGTGGTGTATTTGGACTGGCCGGGCTTGCGGCGATCAAGATCACGCTGGATGATTTCGGGCGTCAACGTCAAGCCCGGGGGGCAGCCGTCGACCACTACACCGAGCGCCGGCCCGTGACTTTCGCCCCAGGTGGTGAAGCGGAACAGATGGCCAAATGTATTGAATGACATGGCAGACCCCAGAAGTTGCCGGTGTTCTAGGGGGCCAGGCGCATCGGGTCAATCAATGTCAGACGGCTCAATCGGCGTCCCAGGTATTGGTCGCCGAATAGAGACTCATGCGATTGCCGACGAAATGGGCAATGACGCCCTGCGGCGGCGGCCAGTTGAGCACCTCGGCGCGCTCGGCGCCTTCGACCAAATGGCGCAGCACGCGCAGTACGCCGCCATGCGCGACCACCACCGTGTGCTGGGTCAATTCCCGCGCGAAATCGAGCAGGCGGTCGGCAACGTCCTGGTAGTTCTCGCCACCCTCGGGCCGGAAATGCCAATAGCTGGCGTCGCGTTCACCCGGCGCCAGGGCCATTTCACGGTTGATTTCAGAGTGCAGACGGCCCTCGAGCTTGCCGAAGGAAATCTCGATCAGCCGCTTGTCATGGATGACGGGTGGCAGCGGCACATCGAAAGCGGCGCGCATGCGGTCCATGGTCTCGGCGGCCCTGCTCAGGGGGGAGGCAAACCAGCGCAGTGATGCCGGATCAACGCCGTCGCGTTCGAGAAGTTCACGCAGCAGCAAACCGTTGGCATCGGCCTGCAACTGTCCCGTCCGGTTGAGCGGAATATCCATGCTGCCCTGGTAACGCTGTTCGCGATTCCAGTCGGTTTCGCCATGCCGGGCAAAATAGAAATCCGGCCATTGAAAGCTCGTCATGATCCTGCCTGCTCTTGCCAGCGTCTGCGCCGGCTCTGCGGCAAGCCCTGTGGCTCGCCCGTCCTGGTCGTGGCTGGCACCGTTCGCCCATTATGGGCGGAACAGCTTTATGCCGCGACGGCTAAATCTCACATTAACGTAACGAATTTCGTGGTCCATGCCATCGGCCAGATCAGTTTGCAGCTATGTCATAGTGTCACTGTCCAACGGCGCTTGCCTGGTGTCACGCCACTGGTCATTGTCATCATTGCCTTGCCGAACCCGCCGCCCTGCTATCGAACCGCCAACCTCCGGTTATTTCATGACAGTTCCCGCCACCCTTATTGCCCAACTCAGCGCCCTGATTGGTGCGCATGCCGTGATCGGCGAACCCGCCCAGATGGACAATTATCTCAAGGAACCCCGCAAGCGGTTCCATACTGGCGCCTCCGCCGTGACCCTGCCCGGCTCGGTCGGTCAGGTGCAGGCGATCGTGCGCTGGGCCAGTGACAATGGGGTTGGCCTCATTCCTCAGGGCGGCAATACCGGGCTGGTGGGGGCGCAGGTGCCCCTGCGCGGCGATGAGGTCATTGTCAGTCTCGCCCGCCTTGACCGTATCCGCGCCATCGACACGGCAGCGGGCACCATGACCGCCGAAGCCGGTGTCATTCTGGAGAATGCCCACAAGGCGGCCGAGGCAGAAGGCACGATCTTTCCGCTCTGGCTGGCCTCGCAGGGTTCGGCCCGGGTCGGCGGGGTCCTGTCGTCCAATGCGGGCGGGGTCAATGTGCTGGCCTATGGCAATGCCCGTGAGCTGACCATGGGTGTCGAGGCCGTGCTGGCCGATGGGCGGCTCTACCAGGGGTTGAGTTCGCTCAAGAAGGACAATACGGGCTACGATCTGCGCGATCTGCTGGTAGGCGCCGAAGGCACGCTGGGCATCATCACGGCTGCCACGCTCAAGATCTTCCCCAAGCCGGAAGATTACGAGACGACCATCGTCAACATCGCCGGGCCCGAGGCGGCGCTGCCGCTATTCGAGCTGTTGCGGGCCCGCATTGGTGGCCGGCTCAATGCCTTTGAGATCGTGCCGCACCTTGGGCTGGAAATGCAGTTGCGCCACGGCATGCTGGACGCCGACCCGACTGCGGGAGCATCGCCCTGGTACGCGCTGATTGAAGTGTCGCGCATGGCCGGTACTGCGCCGGGCGCGCTGCAGACCGCGGTTGAAGTCGCGTTTGAAAAAGGCCTGATCGACAATGCGGTGTTTGCGGAATCGCTGTCCGACCGCACCCGCATGTGGGCGTTTCGCGAGCAGATGAGCGAAGTGCAGTCCAAGGAAGGGGCCTCGATCAAGCACGATGTTTCCGTGCCCATTGCCGCCATCCCGCGCCTGATTGCCGAGGGCAGCGCGGCGGCCGAGCGCCTGGTGCCCGGTATTCGCCCGGTGCCGTTCGGTCACATGGGCGATGGCAATATCCACTTCAATTTCAGCCAGCCAGCCGGTGTAAACCCCAAGGCCTTCATGGCCGAGAATGACGAGAAAATGCATGCGGCGATCTATGAGATCGTGCTGGCGCTGGGTGGCTCGGTATCGGCAGAACACGGCATTGGTCAGCTCAAGGTGGACCTGCTCCGCCAGGTGAAGGACCCCGTCGCGCTCGACATGATGCGCGCCATCAAGACCGCACTGGATCCCAAGGGCATCCTCAATCCGGGAAAGATGCTGGGGTGAAGATCAACGAAGCGGTTATTCGCCACTCGTATGAACAGACGGCAAATCGTCTAGCACGGCTTTCACTGTTCGCCGAAAAAGGAGAGGCTGAAGGTTACTCTTATGAGGTCACATTTCGTCAGGAACAGCTGGCGACTGACGACATCATAAACGTCTCTATCGCGTGTCGAAGGCTCGTTGATGCACTAGGGCTGAGAGAGAAATCTCTAGGCAGGGACGTCTTAGCACTATCGCCTATCGTTCAGTGGGCTCCAGCAACTCCCAGACCAACCAATCTGAGCCTGCATGAGACACTGAACAAAATAATACACTCGTCCTACATAGAGATATTTGGATTTACTTTTCAGCTCCAACCCACTGCAAGTGCTGAAGATGCTTATAAAATAGTTCTAGAGAAGGAAAAATTCAGAATACCACCTCTACTCGCCGTGAAATCGGATAGAGGCCCCCTTACCTTGTGTGATCTAAAGGACCTTTGTAACGCAATCGATGACATTCTTGACGCAGCATCCGAGGCGGCAAGTGAGCGTAGCATTTACCTCGGAGAGTTTTAGCAGGTCACATTTTGGTGCCGTCTTGCCCTCATGGGGAAACGGCCCCATCTTTCGCTCCATGCTGCTCAATATTGCTTTTCTCGATGACGCGACGCGTCCGCCCGCCCCCAAGCTCGAAGGCCTGACCGACGCACAGCGTCAGCCGGGCGAGCACCTGCGCATGATCCATGATCACCTGCGCGATAACATGAAGACACTGGGCAAGCTGATCGAGCGGGCCAAGGCCAGCAGTGTCACGCCCGCCGAAATTGCCGCGGAAACCGGCGACCTGGCGATGGTCTCGAACTTCCGCCGCTTCGGCAATCTGTGCGGGCAGTACTGCCAGATCGTGCACACGCACCACTCCATCGAGGACTACGCCATTTTCCCGGCGCTGGCCGAGCAGGGGCCGGTGTTCAAGGCCATTGCCGAGCGGCTGCAAGCCGAACATCTGGTGGTGCACGAATTGCTGCTGGCTCTGGTCGATGCACTCAACGCCCTGGCGGGCGAGCCGACCCCGGCGCGCTTTGAAGAGACAAAGGAAGTCTATCAGGCACTCGAACGGGTGTTGCTCTCCCATCTCGGCTACGAGGAAGACGCCATGGGGGACGCGCTCGGCTATTTCGAGATCGGGGTTTAGCGGTCCGAACCGTCCTTGCGCAAGGCTCGGACGGCCCCCTCCTCGCCTCCCCCTGAGGGAACGGGTGTGAGCACCTAAAACAAATCCAACTGCCCACCGCCGCCAGACGCTTTCTTCGGCCGAACCGGCGCGGGCTTCTCCACAGTCACCGGCACGATCAGCCCCGGATCGTCGTCGCGGGCGGAGTTGACCCGGGTCGAGACCGGATGAAACTTCAAGGCGCCATCGGGCAGCGGCAGAGCGAGTTGCAGCGCAGCATCGGCTCGCACCTCACGCACATTGAGCCAGTCGTCGATGGCATCGCCGGCAAGGATCGCGGGCATGCGATGGTGAATTTCCGACAACTGGGCATTGGTCGGCACGGTGATGGTGGCAAGACTGTCGATCTCTTCGCCCTCCGGGCCGCTCCAGGTGGCATAGAGTCCGGCCAGCGCCATGGGCTGATCATCGGCCATGGTGATGTAATAGGGCTGCTTGGACTTGTCGGGATTGGTGTGCCACTCATAGTAGCCGCTGGCCGGAATGATACAGCGGCCATGCTTGAGGGCATCGCGGAAGGCCGGCTTTTCACCCATGGTTTCGACCCGCGCATTGACCAGCAGCGGGAATTCGCGCGGGTCCTTGACCCATCGCGGCACGAGCCCCCAACGGGCAAAATGGCCCTCACGACGCCCGCCTTCTTCCCAGATGGCGGCGACCGGCTGGGTCGGCGCGATATTGTAGCGCGGCACCAGTTCGATGTGATTGAGCAAGCTGAACAGCTCTTCCATCATTTCGGCCGGCAGTGTGGAAGCGTATCGGCCGCACATGTTCGGTGTCTCCCAATTGGTCAACAACAGGTAGTCTGTGGATCAACGAATCGCAATCGGACACGCCGTGACCCAAGATCTCCACACCGACCTTCCCAATGCTGCCAGCGTCGCCTTGGTGCGCGACGGCAAGGTGCTGCTGATCAAGCGTGCCTATGATCCCTATAAGGGGCTTTGGACGCTGCCAGGAGGCCGGCTGGAGCCAGGCGAAACCATTGAGCAATGCGTTATCCGCGAGGTCGCCGAAGAGATCGGCGTTACCATCCGCAATCCGCGTCTGGTGATGACCCAGTCGCTGGGGCGCGACCTCGCCTTCCGTCTGGCCGTGTTTGTCCCCCCCGACTTTACGGGCAGGATCACCGCTTCAGACGAGATAGCCGATCACAAATGGGTGGAGCCGAGCGCCCTGATTTCCTTTCGCACCACCAGTCGGCTCGATGACGTTCTTGCCAAAGCGTTCGCCGTATTGGCGCAAAGCTGATAGAGGACCCCGCTATCGCCCGGACCGCCATGAAAACGCAGCTTCGCTCCATCATCGTCGCCCTTGTTCTCGCACTGGCAGCCGCGCCAGCGCTGGCCATTGATCCGCCCTATCAGAAGCAGATGGAACGTCTGTCAGAGATTATGGGCAGCCTGTCTTTCCTGCAGCCGCTCTGTGCGGGGAGCAGCACGGACTGGCGCAGCCAGATGGCTGACCTGATCAATCTCGATCAACCGGACGAAGACCGCCGCCAAAGGCTGGCCGGCGCCTTCAATGCCGGCTACACGGCCTATGCCCGGTTCCATCGGACATGCACGCCGGCGGCGCGCGAGGCACTCGGCCGATTGCTGCAGCAAGCCGAGGCTATCGCCCGCGACATTCACACCCGCTTCGCGGAATAGACCGGCGCTGTCAGGTAAATCCTTACAATGGCATACGTCTTGTTAACCTTCGGGTTACTTCTGACGCGCCCGCTGCAAATGCCTGTGCTAACCGAGATGTCATGACGACGAGCAAAACCATCTTTGCGCCCGCTTCCGGGCTTGGCATTTTCGATCGCGAACAGGGCGAGCGCCAGATCGCGCTCGAATATCTGGCCGAGGCCTGGAACGACGCTGAAGAAGACGGCGTCCATACAGGCTCGCTGGCCCATGCTTCGCTGTTTGCCGCCCTGGCCACCTTGGTCAAGATGCACGGCGACGAAGCCGCCGCCGATCTGGTCGCCATGCTGCCCGACCGCATCCGCTCGGGCGAATACAGCCTCGACAAGATTCTCCAGTAGGCTCTTCGGGCCTGACGGTTGCCGCGTTGAATTTCAATGACCAGGCAGCTACTTGCGACCCCATTGCAGACGTTCGCAGGCGAAGCAGATAGCGCCAGAGCTGCGGCAGAAGACGCCGTCTTGCTGCAATCGTGCAGCAAGACGAGGTTAGTTTGCTGTGCCGCGATCCGACAGCACGCCGCCGCCTCAAGCGGTCGGCACCGTTCCGCCGTCGATCACATGCTCGGTCCCGGTGATGGATGACGCCCGATCCGAAGCGA
>CAXBKI010000030.1:0-12095 GCA_963975955.1 uncultured Devosia sp. | reverse complement strand
GCGCGCATCATCTGCAATTGATGATCATCGGTGGAGGCCACCTTGAGCCCGAGGCGGAACATGCGCGCTTCGATTTCGCCGGCCATCATCGAGGAGGCGCCGCCCGAGCCGAAGGAGAGGATGAAGCTCGATTTGACCAGGCTTTCCGCGGCGCGCTCGACGGCGGCAAAATCGAGGTGGTCGAAGGTCTCGTAGATGATCGACTGGATGCCGTTGATGACGCCCTGGGCGATTTCATGCACGCTGGAGGGGCCGGCGGGCGGGGCAAAATAGCGCTGGCCGACAAAGCGGGACTGGGCCAGCCGCACCTTGAAATCGGCATAGCTGTCGCAGCCCAGGCGCCGGCAGAAGCGGGTCACCGTGGGCGGCGATACCTCGGCCTGCGCCGCCAGATCGACAATGGACAGTTTGAGGACGCTGTCGACATCGGCCAGCACGATCTCGGTCAATGCCCGCTCAGAGCGGGTGAACTCGTTCTTTTCGGTCTGCAGCAGTCCAACGATGTCCAGCATGGCGTGTCCCCGGGCGACTAGTAGATCGCCAGGCCAGCCTGATCAAACAGATGGGCCTGATCGAGCGCAAAGCTGATCGGGGCGGCCCGGCCCTCGACGATATCGGGGGCACCCTCGAACAGGCCGATGAAGTTCTCGCCGCCCGGCAGGGTGGAATAGGCGACCGTGTGGATGCCCAGGTGCTCGACAATATTGGGCGTGATGCTGAGGCTGAAGGCGCCTTCGCCCAGCTGCAGGTGCTCGGGACGGACGCCCAGGGTGACGGGCTGGCCGACAATGTCTTTGGCGCTGCGCGGCAAGGCGATGGCGCCCAAGGCGCCCAGGTCCACGGTCACGGTGGTGCCGTCCGCTGCGCTGACGGTGCCATTGATGAAGTTCATCTTGGGGCTGCCGATAAAGCCGGCCACAAAGATATTGTCGGGCTTGTGGTATAGCTCAAGCGGCGAGCCGACCTGGGAGATCTGGCCGGCATCGAGCACGACGATCTTGTCGGCCATGGTCATGGCTTCGACCTGATCGTGGGTGACGTAGATCATGGTCGAGCCCAGTCGCTTGTGCAGCTCCATCAGCTCGATGCGCATCTCCGAACGCAGCGCGGCATCCAGATTGGAGAGCGGCTCGTCGAACAGGAAGATCTTGGGCTGGCGGACAATGGCGCGGCCGATGGCAACGCGCTGGCGCTGACCACCCGAGAGCTGGCCGGGACGGTGCTGCAGGCGGGATTCGAGTTGCAGCACCTTGGCCGCAGCGTCGACACGCGCTTCGACCTCGGCCTGGGGCAGCCGCTCCACGCGCAATGGAAAGGCGATGTTCTCGTAGACGGTCATGTGCGGATAGAGCGCGTAGCTCTGGAACACCATGGCGATGCCGCGCTGCACCGGAGGCAGCTCGTTGACGACCTTGCCGCCAATCACAATCTCCCCCTGCGTCACGTCTTCAAGCCCGGCAATCATGCGCAACAGGGTCGACTTGCCGCAGCCCGATGGTCCGACAAAGACCACGAACTGGCCCTCGGCCACCTCAAGATCGATGCCCTTGATGATACGGGCCTCGCTGAAGGATTTTTCGAGGCGCTTGAGGCTGAGCTGCGACATGGGACGTCTCCGGTCGTGGGGCTGATACCCGCGGGCAGGCAATGGGGACAGAATATGCCGCCGCCCGGAACGGGCGACGGCCAGGTCAGGAGACCTTACTTGTACTGCTCGAGTTCACCGGCAGCCTTGGTGAGGGCCTCAGCCGGGGTGGCAGCATCGGTCACGACGGACTGCACCATTTCGATCATCACGTTCTGGAAGCCGACATAGTCGGTCAGCAGCGGCTCGGGACCACCGAACTCGATGCCGTCGATGAAGGGCTTCCAGTAGGGCTTTTCGGCAACCATGGCATCGACGTCCGCGGAGGGACGCAGCGGGGTGAGGCCGCCTTCGGAAAGCTCGTAGGCCAGCTGGTGTTCCGGCGACGTCAGGAACTTGCCGAACTCGATGACCTTGTCTTCCTGACCGGTGCCCTTGAACACGGCAAGCGAGTCGGTGATCAGCAGGGTGCCCGGACCCTTGGCTTCCGGACCGGTCGGCAAGGGTGCCACGCCCCAGTTGATGCCCGCTTCGGTGCCGCGCCCGGCGCAGCTGACCGAGCAGTGCATCATTGCCAGGCCGCTATCGAGCCAGATGGCGCGCACTTCATTCTGTTCATAGGCCGTCGGGCCTTCTTCAGAATAGGGCACGATTTCCTTGAAGGCGGTCAGGGCAGCCAGGTTCTCCGGGCTGTCGAGTACGATGTTGCCATCGGCGTCGATGACCTGGCCGTTGTTGGTGTAGATCCAGTGCAGGAACCAGTGCATGGTGCCGTCAAAGGTCTTGGCGACCATGCCGAAGCCGGCAGCATCGGTGTTTTCCGAAATCTGCTTGGCGAAGGCGATTTCTTCGGCCCAGGTCTTGGGTGGAACTTCCGGATCAAGGCCGGCGGCCTCGAACAGATCCTTGTTCCAGAACAGTGCCTTGGTGGAGAACGCCACCGGGATGCCCCACTGGGTGCCGTCGAAGGTCACGGTCTCGGGGACGTTGTTGTAGTAGCTGGCCTTTTCCTCATCGGTCATTGGGATTGGAACGATGAGATCGTTGAGAGCGAACTGCTTGAGGGTGCGCGAGCCGACATAGGCGATGTCAACCGGGGTACCGGCGACAGCCAGCGTGGTCACCTTGTCCTGGCACTGCCCCCAGCCGACGACTTCAGGGGCAACCTGATAGTCGGGATTGGCAGCATTCCATTCATCGAAGAGCTCGAGGTAGACCGGCGTCACCAAGTCACCGCAGAGGATGATGTTGATGTCGTCGGCTACAGCAACACCGGCCAGGCCGGTCGTGCCCGCCAGGGCAGCCATCGACGCCAGCAAGATGCCTTTTGTCCTGTTCATTCGTAGTCTCCCTTGTTGTGCGCCCGAAGGCGCCTTTTCCCCGACCGGCTCCCTCCAGGGTTCCGGATCAGAACTGGTTGATCACTGCTTCACGGCACCTGCGGTCAGACCGGCGACGAGGTAGCGCTGCAGGAACACGATGACGATCATGACCGGCAGGATTCCGACGAAACTGGCCGCCATCAATTCGTTCCAGATCACCTCCTGCTTGCCGAAAAAGGCGAACAGCCCCACCGGCAGCGGCATGAATTCAGTCTTGGAATTGAAGGTCAGCGCGAAGATGAACTGCTGCGCATAGGCGCCGATGAAGGTCATGATGGCGACCACAACGATGCCCGGCATGGCCAGCGGCAGGATGACCCGGCGCAGGGTGTAGAGGCGGCTGGCACCATCGACCCAGGCGGCCTCGTCGAGCTCCCTGGGGATGCGCATCATGTAGGTGCGCAGCAGCCAGATGGAGGATGGGATGAGGAAGGCGGCGCCCGGCACGATCATGGCCCAGTAGGTGTTGAGCAGCCCCAACTGGCGCATCAGGCGAAACAGCGGGATCAGCAGCACCGCGCCCGAGAACATGTTCACCGCCAGAAAGCCACCCAGCATCAGATTGGAGCCGGCAAACTGGAAGCGGGCGAAGGCGTAGGACGCGGGCACCACGATGGCCACCACGATCAGGGTGACCACGGTCGAGATGAAGAAAGAATTGAAGATGTGCAGACCCAGCGCAGGCACCGACTGCCACATGGTGAAATAGGCGTCGAAGGAGCCGTTCTTGGGGATGAAGCTGTAGGGCGTGGAAAACAGCTGCGCCAGCGGCTTGAGCGAGACCAGGAAGCCCTCGATGAAAGGGGCCAGCACGAAGAACAAGAAGACCGCAATGCCCAGGTAGATCGAGGCGACCTCGTACCACTTGTATCGGTCGATCATCGCCTTGGTGGAGCGGGCGCGGCGCTTCGGCTTGACGACAGCCGGACTATCGGCGGCGGCCACTTCGGTGGTGCGGGCAATATCGCTCATTTGGCTTCTCCCTGCGACAGGCGGCGGACGGCGCGGAAATAGACCAGGCAGAAGATCGAGACGAAGATGCAGATCACCACGGCGCGCGCGGCGCCTTCGCCATATTTGCGGCTGCCCATGGCCGTCTTGTAGGTGTCGATGATCATGGTGGTGGTGGAGCCGGAGGGACCACCATTGGTGAGAATGTAGATGATGTCGAAGGAATTGAAGGTGGCGATGAGCGAGAGCAGGCTCATGGTGATGATGGCCGGCACCATGAGCGGGACGGTGATGCGGCGCCAGCGGTACAGGCGCCCTGCCCCGTCGGTCCAGGCGGCTTCGTAAAGATCCTTGGGGATCGACTGCATGGAGGCCAGGAAATAGATGGTCACCATAGGCACACCGATCCACACGTCGGTGACAATGGTGGCCCAGAAGGCGGTGTGACCATAGGCGAGGAAGGCGACCGGACCGTCGGTCAGGCCAAAGTTCTGCAGCAGGCCGGAAATCATGCCGAAATTGCCGTTGTACATCCAGGCCCACATGTAGATGCCGATGGCCATCGGAACGATCCAGGGTGGCATGGTCAGGATGCGGAACAGCGCCTGGCCGGGAATGGCCGCATTGAGAAGGACGGCGCCGCACATGCCGATAATCATCTTCAGCGAGACCGAAAAGAAGGTCCAGACCAGCGTGCGGATGATGACTTCGGTGAAATTGCCGGCGCCGAAGATGCGCTCGTAATTGGCCCAGCCGACGAAATCATAGGTCGGGCGCAGGGCCGCGTTGGTGAAGGAGAGCACCACGGTGTCAAACAGCGGATAGGCGACGATGATCAGGATATAGATGAGAGCCGGAGCCAGCAGGGCCAAGGCGAACAGGGAAGCGCTTCGGGTGCTGGTCATGTGGGTTCTCCTTAGCCCGCTCGCCCGAGGGCGACATCGAACTGCTGCCAGATCGGGGTCATGTCGACGACTGATTTGGTGCGCATGGCCTGATCCATGGTCAGCGCCAGCAGGCCGGCCTGCAGCGCGTCGCCATCGATCAGGTGCTTGAGGATATCCTCGGCCATCTGCTCGTCGGCACCGTAGTGCTGGCTGAGGTCGCTCATCTGGTAGGTGGTGTCGACCAGCCGGTCGGCGGTGCGGCTGTCGGTGACGCGCAGGAAATTGCGGATGAAGTCGCCTTCGGCCATGCCCTTGGCGCCCATCACGGCAAAGCGACGGAAATCATCGGGGACATTGAGATTGGTGTGGAAGGTGAGCGCGGCGCCATTGGCGTATTGCACCATGGCGGTCTGGAAATCGATGATGTCGCCGTCGCTGTCGAACACCTTGTCGCTACCCTGCCAGCCGCTCGGCTTGCGATGATAGACTTCCATGTCATTGATGCCGACATTCTGCGGCGCATTGGCCGGAACAAACGTGCGGCGACCGCCGAAACTGGAGACAAAATGCGGGCGACAGCCCATGACGCCGTTATAGAGATCAAGATCATGGCAGCATTTTTCGAGCATGAAGCTGCCCGAATAGCGCTCGTAACGACGCCAATCCCGCATGAAAAAAGCGCCATGATAGGGTGGGATATGCTCTGAAGCCTCAATCGAGGTGATATCGCCGAGCTGACCGGCGGCCTGCGCCTTGCGCAGATCGACATAAAGTGGCGCATAACGCAGCACCAGGCCAACCATCAGATTGTCCGGGCCATGCTGGGCGATCAGCCGCGCCAGCGCCATTGTATCGTCAATGGAGGTGACCACCGGCTTTTCGGTGAAGATCTTGAGGCCACGCTCAAGGCCGATGCGGATATGCTCGAGGTGCAGGTGATTGGGCGAGCCCACCATCAGCAGGTCGAGCGGCTCACTGTCCAGCAGCGCCTCGAGACTGTCGAACCGGGTGCCGACCGAGACGCCATGCTCCTGGGTGTAAGGCAGGCCCGCCGGCGCCGGATCGACATAGCCGGCAATGGAAAAGTCATCTCGGGCAACGGAAAAGACCCGCGCCAGATAACCCAAACGATAGCCAAGGCCGATAATGCCTACCCGCATAGTTGCGCCTGTCATCCCTGTCGCCTCGCCAATCTCTGCCGGATCGGTCGAGCATTCTGTAAACAATTTTCAAGACTAAGAACGTTGCGAAAGCAATGTCAACACGAATTCGGCGCAATAACAATACCAATATAAGCCACTTCGGGCCTTTGCCTAAACGGGCAGCAGATTGCTTCATTTCTGGCCGTTTTCCGGCCGATTTTTTAACATCTCGGTGTGGACAAGCGTCCGGAAACGCAGCAGATTGTCCAAATTGGTATTGATCTGGCTTCGCGGACCCAATCAATGGCAGGTGACGTCTCTGAAAATTTGCAACACAATCGACTACACCCCGCACAAGCCTCGTTATCGGCGCGAACGAACCGCCAGCCAAGCCAGAATGCCGCCGCAGGCCCGACCACAGTACAGCCCAGAGTATCAACATGACCTCGACCAATCCGTTTCCCGATGATGCCGACCGCAGCGCGATCTGGACCATGCTGGTGGAGCGCGACATCGCCGCCTTCGTTGCAGCCGACTGGAGCCTGGTAGAAGACGATTTCGTCAAGGAAGGCTTTCTGGGGATCAATGGCGGCAAGTCGGGCAATCCCGACGATTGGCGCATCAGCTTCCCGACGCTGGAGGCCTATCGCGACGACTGGCTCCGCCAGGCCATCGAGAGCCAGAAGCTCGACTATGCCGAGGATGTGCTGGCGGGCATTCATCGTGCCACCTCGCTCACCCAAATCGAGATCAATGGCGAGATTGCCATTGCGCACAAGAAGTTCGATGGCCAGATCGCGCTCACCGATGGCGGCAAGGACGTCCTGCACTGGCAGACGCTCTATTTCTGCCGCAAGGTGAACGGGGTCTGGAAGTTGACCGGTTTTGCGGGCTACCTGCCATATGGAATGGGCGCCACCGCCTGAGTGCGCCCAACTGGGGCGGGCGACTGGCCCTCCCCTCGCTGTGAAGCGGAACCTGATGCCCCGACCCGCGACTGCCCCTTGAGAGCAATAATGCGCCTTTTGACCGTGCAACGCCTGACCATGCTGGTGTTCTTCCTGCAGCCGATCGCGTTCGGCTCCTGGCTGCCGCGCATCCCCGAGGTGCAGACCGCGCTGGGGCTGGGCCCGGCAGGCCTGGCCTTTGCCCTGCTCGGCCTGCCCTGCGGGACGCTGCTGACCCTGCCCTTCGCCGGGCCGCTGGTGGGGCGGATCGGCCCGCGCACCGCCATTATCGTCGGCTTCGCACTCTATTCCGTCGCGACGAGCCTGCCGGCCTTCGCCATGGACCCGACAGTCCTGTTTCTGGCGCTGATGCTGGTGGGCTCGTCGATGTCGTTCGTAGAACTGGGGCTCAACGTGCAGGCGGACGCGGTGGAGAAGGCCAGCGGCTCGATCATCATGACCACGTCACATGGCTTCTGGTCGGTCGGCATCATGACGGGCAGCCTGATCGGCTCGGGACTGGCGGCGCTGGGCGTTGCGGCGCACTGGGCCATTGCGCTGGTTGCCATCGTGGTGCTGCCGGTCGCGATCGTGAGCGCGCTGGCGCTGCCGCGCCTTGCCGATGCGACAGCAACCGGCCAGGGCGAGCGCTCGCCCTGGGCCCTGCCGAGCTGGGCGCTGCTGGGCATCTGCTGCTTTGTTTTCGGCATCACCATGACCGAGGGCGCGATGGCCGACTGGTCAGCCATTTTCCTGCGCGATGCGCTGGGCGCCGATGCCGGCACCGTCGGCCTGGGCTATGCGGTGTTTGCCCTTATGGTCGCCGCCGGCCGGTTTGGCGGGGATACGCTCAAGCGCCGGTTTGGCGCGGTGGCGACGGCGCGCATCTGCGGCAGTCTGGCGCTGGTCGGGACCGGCCTGGTGTTTGCTGCACCCAATACCGCGCTGGCGCTGGTCGGCTTTGGCACCATCGGGCTGGGCGTGTCCGTCGGCTTTCCCCTGGCGGTGACCGCGGCGGCGGGCCTGACCGACCGTGCGGCCTCGGCCAATGTGGCGATCCTGAGCTTTGTGGCGCTGCTGGGCTTTCTGGTGGGGCCACCGGTGATCGGCTTTGTCGCCGAGCACGCCGACATCCGGCTGGGCATTGCCTGCGTCGCGCCGGTCCTGCTGGCAAGCCTTCTGCTGACCGGGCGACTGGCCAAACAACATCCCGCCATTCGGGCATAGCCCTCATGGCCTTCTCAACCTCAAATCGCTCCACTGGAGCGATTTGTCCTACGGAGTGGTTTCGAAGATGCGAATTGCTGTTGCCGGCCTGCACACCGAGTGCAGCACCTATAATCCCGCACTGGCGCGTGAGGCCGATTTTCGCGTGCTGCGCGGGGCGGGCATGCTCAAGGACGCCTATTTCGATTTCCTGACGCATTTTCCCGCTGAGTTCATCACCGTGCTGCACGCCCGGGCCATTGCCGGCGGTCCGGTTGAGGGCGCCCTCTACGCCCGCTGGAAGGCGGAAATCCTCGACGGTATCAAGGCTGCCATGCCACTCGATGGCGTCTATCTGGCCATGCACGGGGCGATGTTTGTCGAAGGCATGCACGATGCGGAGGGTGATTTCATTGCCGCAGTCCGGGCGCTGGTGGGCCCGGATGTGCTGATCGCGGCAAGCTATGACCTGCACGGCAATGTCAGCCAGACCATCATTGATAGCCTCGACATTTTTTCCACCTACCGCACGGCGCCCCATATCGACGTACCCGACACGATGCGCCGGGCGGTGACCATGCTGGTGCGGGCCCTCCGCTCGGGGCAGCGCCCCATGCTGGCGTGGGCGCCGGTGCCGGTATTGCTGCCGGGCGAACGCACCTCGACCCAGGATGAGCCGGCGCGGACATTCTATAGCCAGTTGCAGGCCAGCGAAGACCCGACCGGGATATGGGACGCCTCGTTCCAGGTCGGCTATGTCTGGGCCGATGAGCCGCGGGCAACAGCCTGCGCGGTCATCACCGGTACGGACAAGCCAGCCATGACGGCTGCAGCCCGCACCCTGGCACAGGGCTATTGGGATATTCGCGAGCAGTTCGTGTTCGGAACCAAGACGGGCAGCATTGAACAATGCGTCGACTGGGCAATTGAATCGACCACCGCGCCGGTCGTGCTCGCAGAATCCGGCGACAACCCCACCGGCGGCGGGGTGGGGGACCGGGCCGAGGTGCTGGCCGAACTGATGGCCAATGATGCCCAGGGCGTGGTGTTTGCCGGCATTGCCGACAAGGCAGCCACCGACGCTGCCTATCAGGCAGGCATTGGCGCCAGCGTTGCACTGCAGATCGGGGGCAGCCTTGATCCCTCGAGCGCGAGCGTCGTGACCGAGGCCGAGGTCATGTTCCTGGCCGAGACGGACGAGACGCATCTGCGCGAAGCCGTCGTGCGGATTGGCGGGATCGATCTGGTGCTGACCGCGCGTCGCCGGCCCTTCCACAATATCGCGGACTTCACCAGGCTGGGGCTCGATCCGCGCACGGCCAGGATCGTGGTAGTAAAATCGGGCTATCTGTCGCCCGATCTGGGGCCAATCGCCAATCCGAGCCTGATGGCGCTGTCGCCCGGTGTGGTGGACCAGTTTGTCGAGCGACTTGAGCGCCGGCACAAGAGCGTGGCGCAGTATCCGTTCGACAAGGCGTTTAGCTGGACGCCGTCGGTCCTGTGGTCAAAGCGGGCTGAGGAGCACTGAGGCAACACCGCCAACAAGCGGACGA
Source organism: uncultured Devosia sp. (assembly GCA_963975955.1). GTDB lineage: Bacteria > Pseudomonadota > Alphaproteobacteria > Rhizobiales > Devosiaceae > Devosia. The sequence goes on along the minus strand of CAXBKI010000030.1, from coordinate 2,442 downwards.
CGGCGGCATCGCCATGGCTGATGGCAGCCCGGGGTCAGGCGCAGTATATGTTGTATAGCGTCGTCAGAATGTGGCGCACATCGTCAGAGGCGATCGAATAATACACCTGCTGGCCGTCGCGCCGGGTCTTGACGAAATTCCAGGCGCGCAGCTTGGACAGGTGCTGGCTGAGGGGGGACTGCGCCAGGCCAACCCGGGTTTCGAGATCGCTGACATTCATCTCGCCATCGAGCAGACAGCATAGAATACGCAGGCGCTTGGCGTTAGCCATGGCCGTGAGCAGGCGCGACGCCTGTTCGGCATTAGCCTCAAGTTTTTCTATTTCCATCTTGACCACATTAGAATGTTCTAATATACATATGTACATTCTGATTAGCACCCAACCTCGCCCTGATGCAAGATAGGTTGGCGATGGCAATGCCCGTCGCAACGGCGCCGAACGCAACGAAGAGGAAATGACCATGACGTCCATTCCATTTACCCCCGAACTCGATTTGCATCCCGAGGTCACCGCATTCTTCGATGCACCAACCAACACCATCAGCTATGTGCTCAAGGATCCCCATTCGAATGCCTGTGCGGTTCTGGATTCGGTGATGGACATCGACTACGCCGCCGGCCGCATCACCTATGACGGCGCCGACAAGATCATCGCCTATATCGAGGCACACAAACTCAAGCTGGAATGGCTGATCGAGACCCATGTGCATGCCGACCATCTCTCGGCGGCGCCCTATATCCAGGGCAAGCTGGGCGGCAAACTGGGCATTGGCGAGAATATCCGCATCGTCCAGGAAACCTTTGGCAAGGTGTTCAACGAAGGCACCGAATTCCAGCGCGATGGCAGCCAGTTTGACCGGCTGTTCACCGATGGGGACAGCTACAAGATAGGCGGGATGACCGTACATGTCATGCACACGCCAGGCCACACGCCGGCCTGCATGACGCATGTGGCGGGCGATGCGGCCTTTGTCGGCGATACCCTGTTCATGCCGGACGGCGGTTCGGCGCGGGCCGACTTTCCCGGTGGCGATGCCCGCACGCTGTACCGCTCGATCCAGCGCGTGCTTGCCCTGCCCGGGCAAACGCGCCTCTTCATGTGCCATGATTACGGCCCGAATGGCCGCGATATCGCCTGGGAGACCTCGGTTGCCGACGAGATCGAGCACAATATCCATGTCGGCAAGGGCACCGACGAAGACAGCTTTGTCGCCCTGCGTGAAGCCCGCGACGCCACACTGGCCATGCCCAAGCTGATCATCCCCTCGCTGCAGGTCAATATGCGTGCCGGCCAGTTCCCGCCCAAGGATTCCGATGGCAAGACCTTTCTCAAAGTCCCTGTGAACGTGCTCTAGCCATGTGGCCCTTCAGCGCTGCCAAACCGAAAGACAGGAAAATGAACCTCAAGAAAATTGCGCCGGACTTTTCAACCACCGGCCAGATTACCCCCGATCAGGTCAAGGAGGTGGCAGCGGCCGGCTTCAAATCGATCGTCTGCGCCCGTCCCGACCAGGAAGATGCCGGTCAGCCTGCCTATGCCGAGGTGGCGGCGGCAGCGGAAGCAGCGGGGCTGCAGATCGTGCATATCCCGGTTTCGGGCATGCTGGGGGAAGGACAGATCATCCGCTTCCACGAAGCCTGGAACACCCTGCCCAAGCCCATGCTGGGTTATTGCCGCTCCGGCATGCGCGCCGGCAGCCTTTACGCCACGCTCTAGAATTCCAGGCCGGTCCGGCGCGCGGGCAGGCTCCTCCCTTATCCTGCCCGCCCAGCTGAAAGCCGGCCCATGTTTCTCGAACCCGTTCAATATGTGCTGGGCGCCCTGTCAGGTGGCCTTGTCGGCTTCACCCTGGGGCTGTTCGGTGGCGGCGGCTCCATTCTGGCCGTGCCGCTGATGGTCTATGTCGTGGGTGTTCCGGTGGCGCATATGGCAATCGGCACCAGTGCGATTGCCGTTGCCGCCAACGCCGCGGCCAATCTGGTTGCCCATGCCCGCCGCGGCAATGTGCTCTGGCGCTGCGCGCTGATCTATACCGGGGCAGGCGTGCTGGGCGCGTTTTTTGGTTCCGTGCTGGGCAAGGCGATGGACGGCGAGAAGCTGCTGTTTCTGTTCGCGCTGCTGATGCTGGTGGTGGGCGTGCTGATGTTTCGCGGTCGCGGCGCCATCGGCACGCCCGGCGCCAGCTGCAATCGCGAGAAGGCGCCCAAGGTGGTCGGCTATGGCGGCCTGACGGGCATGCTGTCGGGATTTTTCGGCATTGGTGGTGGCTTTCTGATTGTGCCGGGCCTGGTTGCCTCGACCGGCATGCCGATGCTCAATGCTATCGGATCGTCACTTGTGGCGGTCACGGCCTTCGGACTGACCACCGCCGTCAGCTACGCCTTTTCCGGATATGTCGACTGGCCCCTTGCTGCCGTATTCGTTGCCGGCGGCGTGCTGGG
>CAXBKI010000029.1:0-12368 GCA_963975955.1 uncultured Devosia sp. | reverse complement strand
CTGTCGTGCCGAGCCAGCCCAAGGCTGCCGCCTCGGTGGCGGCGCCGGTTGCGGACGATCCCGTCGCGGTCGCCACGCTCGGCTCGGGCAAGGTGGCGCCGATACCGATGCCGCTCTCGATGCGCCCTGAGCCGGTCCTCATCGTTCCCGACCAGAATACCAGCCGGTCCATCCAGGTATCGCCCAGCGCCAATCCGCGCTCGAGCGCGTCGGTCACCTATGACGATCTCTCGGACTGGGAATCGGGGCCGCTGTCGGAATTTCTGGCCAAGCGGCAGCGCGGCCGCGCTGTCGATCCCAATTATGATCCGGATGGGTTCTTTCTCGATCAGGGGCCCAATCGCGGCCGGCAAGGCGATCGCCTGATCGGCCCGGCAGACGAGGTTTTTTTCCCGTTTGCCGACTGAGGTAGATTGGCTATGCGCGTGGCGCGGTGGACCGCGCGATGTGAAACGGGTATTCTGCTGACTCCTGTTGCGTCGGGTTCCGGTCCGGCGACCTGTTCGCGAAAGGCGCTGCTCCCGTGTTGTTATGCAAGCGCAAGCCTGAAGACAAACCCGATATGTGGCAGCGGCTGGCCGAGTGCGTCGGCTCGTTCAGCCAGCGGACAGGGCTTGCCGGTTCGCTGATCAATGCCCTCGATCCCGACACCTGGCTGCCGGGCGGTCGCGATGCGGCGTTCACGCTGGCGCTGATCGCCCTGGCGGCCAAGATGGCGGTGGCCGATGGCATCGTCACCGCGTCAGAGGAACGCGCCTTCCGCGCCACCGTGGAAATTGCCGCCGGCAATGAAGATGCGGTGGCCCGCGTCTTCAATCTGGCCAAGCAGGACGTTGCCGGATTCGACGCCTATGCCCGCAAGGTCAGGCGGTTTTTCGCCGATAGTCCGGAAACGCTCGAGCATGTGCTCGACAGCCTGTTCTTCATCGCCACAGCCGATGGCATGGTGCATCCGGCCGAGCTCGACTACCTCAAATCGGTCAGCGACATCTTTGGTTTCGATGATGTGCGCTTTGAGCAGATGGCCAGCCAGCATGTGCGGCTGGAAGCCGGAGTCGATCCCTATGCGGTGCTGGGCCTGTCGCCCAATGCGCCCGATCATGAGGTCAAGCGCGTCTATCGGGCGCTGGTTGCCGAACACCATCCGGACCGGCTGATTGCCCGTGGCGTGCCCGAGGAACTTATCGATGTCGCGACGGCGCGCATGAAGTCGATCAACCTGGCTTACCAGGCGCTGACCAAGCCGATCCAGCAACCGCTGTTGGCGTCAGTCTAGGGCCGCGCTTGACGGGGAGGCCCATACCTCTCTACACCTCGCCAGCCAGTTGACCGGGTGACCGCTGGCAGTGGGGTAACCTGCTGCTGGAGGAAAGTCCGGGCTCCATCGAAACACGGTGCCGGTTAATGGCCGGCGAGGGCGACCTCAGGGAAAGTGCCACAGAAAGGAAACCGCCCCGGCGTGCCGGGGTAAGGGTGAAAGGGTGCGGTAAGAGCGCACCGGGTGTCCAGCAATGGAGACCGCATGGTAAACCCCACCGGGAGCAAGACCAAATAGGGATGACGCGGGGCTTCGGCCCCAGCCGGTTTTGAGGCCAGATCATCCGGGTTGGTTGCATGAGGCGTCTGGCAACAGGCGTCGCAGATGAATGGTCACCACGTACGCGCCGCAGGGCGCGTGCCCTACAGAACCCGGCTTACAGGTCAACTGGCGTTTACCTTGTGGGGTGTTCATGTGATCACTGCATGGAAGGTAGCAGCGCGGGCTCTTGCATCGTCGGGAATGGGCCGATACACCGTGCGCTCCGCATTCCGCCGAGCTTTCTGGCGGGCACACGCACCGGAGTGCACCAAGCGCGATGCCCCTGACGACTCCTTATTATCTGATTGATGAAACCGCCCTGGCGCGCAATCTGGCGCGGCTTGACCATTTGCGGGCAGCCTCGGGTGCCAAGTGCCTGCTGGCGCTCAAGGCCTTTGCTACCTGGTCGACCTTTGCCCAGATCGCCCCGCACATGGATGGCAGCACCTCGTCCTCGCTGCATGAAGTGCGCCTGGGCAAGGAGAAGTTCGGCGGGGAAACCCATGCCTATTCGGTCGCCTATTCGGATGGCGAGATCGATGCGGTCATCGCCAATGCCGACAAGGTCATCTTCAATTCGGTCAATCAGCTGGAACGCTTTGGCGCCAGGGCGAGCCATCTGCCGATCGGCCTGCGGGTCAATCCGGGCGTCAGCCACTCCCATTTCGACCTGGCCGACCCGGCACGGCCCTTCAGCCGGCTGGGCGAGACAGAGCTCGGGCGCATCGAAGGCGTGATGGACCGCATCAGCGGCTTCATGCTGCACTGCAATTGCGAGAATGACTCGGTGGAAGCGCTTTCCGCGCTGCTCGACCGGATCGAGGATCGCCTGGGCCATCTGCTGGCGCGGCTGGACTGGGTCAGCCTGGGTGGCGGCATCGCCTTTACCCAGGACGGCTATCCGATCGACCTGCTGGCCGCCCGGCTGAAGGCCTTTGCCGAGAAATTCGGCGTGCAGGTCTATCTGGAGCCCGGCGATGCGGTGGTCACCAATACCACCACGCTCGAGGTCAGCGTGCTCGACATCATCGAGAACGACAAGGCGGTGGCCATCGTCGACAGCGCGGTCGAGGCGCACATGCTCGACCTGCTGGTCTATCGCGAAAGCGCCGCCATTGCGCCCGATAGCGGGCCGCACCGCTATCAGGTGGCGGGCAAATCGTGCCTGGCCGGCGACGTGTTCGGCGAGTTTTCCTTCGAGGCGCCGCTGGCCATTGGCGACCGGATATCGCTGCTCAATGCGGGCGGCTACACCATGGTCAAGAAAAACTGGTTCAACGGCGTAAGTATGCCTACAATCGCCATTCGTCGCCTGGACGGCAACGTTGAGAGCATTCGCGCGTTCGACTACGCCGATTACGTCGCCAGCCTCTCTTAAGAGCGCTGATCCGATCCCCCAAGAAAAGGTGTTTCGTGCCAATTGAAAAAGAACGTTTTGATAATCGGTGCCGGAGGTGTGGCGCAGGTCGCCGCCTTTAAGGCAGCCATGCACAACGATGTGCTCGGGGACATCCACATTGCCTCGCGCACCCTCTCCAAATGCGAAGCGGTCATCGCCGGCATTCTGGACAAGAAGGCGCTCAAGCGCCCGGGCGTTCTGGCCGCCCACAGCCTGGACGCGCTCGATGTCGAAGCGACCAAGGCGCTGATCGTCCAGACCAAGAGCCAGATCGTGATCAATGCCGGTTCGGCTTTCCTCAACATGAGCGTGCTCAAGGCCTGCATCGACACCGGTGCCGCCTATATCGACACGGCCATTCACGAGGAGCCCGGCAAGATCTGCGAGACGCCGCCCTGGTATGGCAATTACGAGTGGAAGCACCGCGAAGCCTGCGAGCGCAAGGGCGTTACCGCCGTGCTCGGCGCCGGCTTTGATCCGGGTGTGGTCAATGCCTATGCGGCCCTGGCCGCGCGGCATTATTTCGACTCCATCGCCAGCATCGACATCATCGACGTCAATGCGGGCAGCCATGGGCGCTATTTCGCCACCAATTTCGATCCCGAGATCAATTTCCGCGAATTCACCGGCACGGTGTGGAGCTGGCAGCAAAGCCAGTGGACCGCCAACGCCATGTTCGAGGTCAGTCGCACCGACGATCTGCCGGTGGTGGGCAGCCACAAGACATACCTCACCGGCCATGACGAAATCCATTCGCTCTCGGCCAATCTGGACGTGCCCGATATCCGCTTCTGGATGGGCTTTGGCGAGCACTACATCAATGTCTTCACGGTGCTGAAAAACCTCGGCCTGCTCTCCGAGCAGCCGGTGACCACGGCCGAAGGCGTCGAAATCGTGCCGCTCAAGGTGGTCAAGGCCGTGCTGCCCGATCCGGTATCACTGGCGCCCGATTATACCGGCAGGACGTTTATCGGCGATCTGATCGTGGGCCAGCGCGACGGCCAGGACGCCCAATTGCTGGTCTACAATATCTGCGACCACGCCGAGACCTTTGCCGAGACCAACAGCCAGGCGATTTCCTATACGGCGGGCGTGCCGGTCGTTGCCGCGGCCATCCTGATCGCCAAGGGTATCTGGGACTGCCACCACATGGCCAATATCGAGGAACTGCCGCCACTGCCGTTCATCGAACTGATCGGGGCCATGGGCCTGCCCACCCGCCTGCGCGATGCCAGGGGCGACCGGGCATTCGATCCCGCCGAGTTCCGGCTCGAGCGGCAGAAAGCCAAGACCCGCGCGTAAGCGCGCGGGGCAGGGCAATGACGAAGCGGCCGGGGGGAACCCCGGCCGTTTTTTGTTTCAGGCGAAGATTTTCTCTTCGTCTTGAGGCTTGTCTGTCGAATGTACCCGCACGCTGCCGCGTTCACTGCCGCTGGGGCGCATTTCGATATCGATATCCCAACCCAGGGCGGCGACGAACTTCATCAGGCGTTCGACGCTGAAGCCGGCAATGCGACCGCGCGTGAGATTGGATACCTTGGCCTGATCGATCTCCAACACTTCTGCCGCCTGGACCTGGGTGAAGCCGCGCTCGGTAATCGCGCGTGAAATCTGACGGGCGATCAGCACCTTGATGCGGTCTTCGGGCGTGAGCTCAAGACCCAGGTCTGCGAATACGTCACCCGTTCCAAAGGTGACGGTGCCTTCGGTCGTGTTATCCGGACGGTTTTTCATCTTGTTTCTCCTGGATCCTTCGACGTCGCAGTTCCTCATTGACGCGTTCGGCGTCCTTGAGGCGCTTGCGCACCAGATCCATTTCCTTGGCCGGCGTGGCAATGCCGGCCTTTGATTTCTTCTGAAAGCAGTGCAGCACAAACACCGCTTCGCTCAGTCGGACGGTGTAGACCGCGCGATAGGTCTTGCCATCAGAATTGGCGACGACTTCGAACACGCCGGCTCCACCGAAGCCAACGAGTGGCGTTGCATGTAGCGATTTTTCGCCGTGCTCGGCCTGGTGCAGGGCAAAACCGACCTCGCGCAGAACGTCGGCCGGGAAGGTTTTCAGGTCAGCAAGGCTGGATCCGACGAAGTGTGTGGGCTTCATTTGGAGGCGCTTTCAAAATGTGTCTGGATAATTGTGTCATGGCGCTCTCCTGTGAAGTGGTGTTGGGTCCGAGTTGTTTTCCTCGATTAATTGAAATATGCCATAATTGGCATAGAATGGCAATAGCGCGCGTTGCGTCGATACAATCGAGGTCATTTTTGCCGAGTAGCAATGGGTCCCCCCGAGAACTATGTTCGGTCGGCCGCCAGAATATCACCCCAAATTCCCCACTCCAACCGCCGCATGGGAAACAGAATCTTAAACGTCCTGATGCAATGTAGGGACAAGTTTACGAACCGGCATGTAGCGCCGGCACGCGGAGTAGTGACCTTTATGGGCAAGCGTTCCATGCCCGAAACCAGTGCCGAGGCTGGCCCGCATCTCCCCGTCCTGCTGGACGAGGTGCTGGCCGCTTTTGCTCCGCTCGATGGCAAACGTATCGTCGACGGCACCTTTGGTGCCGGGGGCTATTCGCGGGCCCTGCTTGAAGCGGGCGCCATTGTCATCGCCATTGACCGCGACCCCAGCGTCCAGCCGTTTGCCGACAGCCTGATGGCCGAGTTCGAGGGGCGCTTCATCTTCGTGCCCGGCACTTTTTCTGCCCTGGACACACTGGCGGCCGCGCATGGTCCCATTGATGGGGTGGTGCTCGATATCGGCGTCTCGTCGATGCAGCTCGACCAGGCCGAACGCGGCTTTTCCTTCATGCGCGAGGGACCGCTCGACATGCGGATGAGCCCGAGCGGTGAGAGCGCCGCCGACCTGGTCAACGGGCTCGAGACCGAGCAGCTGGCCAATCTGCTCTATGCCTTTGGCGAAGAGCGCAAATCGCGCCGCATCGCCCAGTTCATCACCAGCGCCCGCGAGACCGCGCCGATCCAGAGCACGCTCGAGCTGGCGCGGATCATCGAAAAAGCCATTGGCCGCAAGCCCGGCGACGCCCATCCGGCAACGCGCTCGTTCCAGGCGCTGCGCATCGCCGTCAATGCCGAGTTCGAGCAATTGGTGGCGGCGCTGTTTGCCGCCGAGCGGCTGCTGGCCGAGGGTGGCCAGCTGGTGGTTGTCAGCTTTCATTCGCTCGAGGACCGCATCGTCAAGCGCTTCTTTGATCCCGACAAGGGCGGTCCGGCGCAGTCGCGGCATCTGCCGCAGGTGGTGAGCGAAGCCCGGCGCTGGGTCGACGTGGCCAAGGCACGCAAGGCCGGCGAGGCCGAACTGGGGCGCAATCCACGCGCGCGCTCGGCCATTCTGCGCGCCGCTACCCGTTCGGATGCACCGGCGCGTCCGGTCAGCCTCGAGGGGCTGAGTGTGCCACAGGTGCGCCAGGCATGATCCGCAATCTCAACATCATCCTGATCTTCACCAGCGTGCTGATGCTGGCCGGGGTCTACACGGTCAAGTTCTCCATCGAGAACACGGCGAGCGAGCGCACAGCGCTGATCGCCCAGATCGACGACCAGCAGGGCGACCTGTCGCTGCTCAAGGCCGACGAGGCGGTGCTCAACCAGCCCGGCCATATCGATCCCATCGTCAAGCGGCATGCGGCTGCACTGGGCATTGAGCCGGTGCGCCAGGAGCAGTTCGGTGCCTTTGCCGATCTGCCGATGCGGCCGGTCAAACCCAATTCGGCAGCGATGGACTCCCTGTTCACCGCGCTTGAGGCGGGCATCGATCCCATCGACGCGATCCTGGAACTTGAGGGTATCGAATAATGGCGGTCACGGCAGACGGACATGGGCCCACCATTGCGCTTGATGGGGCGCGCAAGGTACGCGGCAATCTCACCCAGGCGCGCATCCGCTGGATGATCCTGGCACTGGTGCTGGGCTTTTCCGTCGTGGGCGGGCGGCTGGTCCAGCTCGGCATGGTGGAAACCGATTCCAGCATCGAGGGTCAGGCGCGCGATCTGATCACGGCAACCCGGCCACCGATCCTGGATCGCAATGGCCTGGAAATGGCCGTCGATATCCGCGTGCCGTCGCTGTTTGCCGAGCCGCGCCGCATCATCGATGTGGAAGAGGCCGTGCGCAAGCTGCGCACCGTGCTGCCCGATCTGAGCGAGGACTGGCTGCGCAAGCGGCTGACCGGCGATCAGGGCTTTGTCTGGGTGCAGCGCGAGCTGTCGCCGGCCATCGAGGAGCGCGTGATGCGTCTGGGCATTCCCGGCATCGACTTCATCACCGAATCCAAGCGCTTTTATCCCGGCATGAGCGAAGCCTCCCATATCCTGGGATCGACCAATATCGACAACCAGGGCATTGCCGGCATCGAGCGGCACATGGATGGCGAGGACATTGCGCTGCTGCAGGATCTGGGGCTGGCGCGCGGCAATGCGCTGACGCCGGTGGAACTGAGCGTGGACATGCGGGTGCAGCATGTGATGCACGAGCAACTGCTCGATGCCATGACGCGCTATTCGGCCATTGCCGCTGCCGGGGTGATGCTGGACATCTATACCGGCGAGGTGATCGCGCTGGCATCGCTGCCCGATTTCGATCCCAATGTGCCGGCCTCCGCCCTGGTCAAGGACAGTTTCAACCGCATCACCGCCGGCATTTTCGAGCCTGGCTCGATCTTCAAGACCGTCACCATGGCCGGTGCGCTCGACAGCGGCACTGTCAGGATAACCGATCAGTTCGACGCGCGGTTCGGGGTTCGCTTCGGGCGCTTCACCATCGACGACTTCCATGGCAAGCATCGCATTCTCAGCCTGCCCGAAGTCTACAAATACTCCTCCAATATCGGCACGATCCATGTCATGCAGGCCATGGGTAAGGACAATTTCCGCGCCTTCCTGAGCCGGATGGGCTTTGATACCCGCGTGCCGTTCGAACTGCCCGAAATGCGGCTGCCGACGGTGCCCAAGTCCTTTTCCGATGTCGGTGCCGCCACGGCCTCGTTCGGCCATGGCCTGTCGGTATCGCCCCTGCACATGGTCACCGCCTATGCGGCCTTCGTGAATGGCGGCAATTACATTGCGCCCACGCTCTACAAGCGCAGCCAGGCCGAGGCGCAGGCGCTGTATCGCCCCGTGATCAGGCCCGAGACCAGCGCCGAGATCCGCTATCTGATGCGGCTGAATGCGCTGGAGGGGTCGGGCTCGCAGATGAACAAGGAAGCACTGGGCTATCGGGTCGGCGATGGCCGCTATTCGTCCAGCAAGGTCACCAATTTTTTTGGTTCGGCTTTCCCACTTGATAACCCGCGCTATGCCATGATCATCATGGTCGATGAGCCCAAGGCCGAAAGTGCGCAGCAGGGTACTACCGCCGGCTGGAATGCCGGCATGGTCACGGGCCGCATCGTGCAGCGTGTTGCGCCCATGCTGGGCATCGCGCCAGATTTCGCCGAAATTCTCGACAAGAATCTCGTTCCGTCCATACTCCGATAGATCGATCCAGAAGGGTTTGTCCCAGTGTCACTCAGCGTAACGCAACTGCTCGAAGGCTCCGGTGCCCGTCCCAAAAAGGGCTTGGGTGCCGTCTTCGGGCTCAACTCGGACAGTCGGCGGATTGAGCCCGGCGATATCTTCTTTGCGCTGCCCGGGGCCAAGGTACATGGCAACCAGTTCGTCGCCGAGGCCGTCAGGCGCGGCGCGCTGGCGATCATCAGCGATACCGCTCCGGTCGGGGACCCCGGCGTGCCGGTCATCATCGTCAAGGATGTGCGCGCCTCCTATGCCCGCGCCGCGCGTGTTCGAGCCGCAGCCGGAAATTACCGTCGCGGTGACGGGCACCAATGGCAAGACCTCGGTCGCCTCCTTCGTGCGCCAGATCTGGAACCACGCCGGTGTGCCCGGCGCCAGCATCGGCACGCTTGGCGTTGAAACCGCGACGCGGCTGATCGAAGGCAGCCACACCACGCCCGATTCGCGGACGCTGCATCAGTCCATGCGGGCGCTCAAGGCGCAGGGCATCGACCATGTGGCCATCGAAGCCTCGAGCCATGGTCTGGACCAGCGCCGGCTCGACGGCATGCACTTCGAGGCCGTGGCCTTTACCAATCTCAGCCGTGACCATCTCGATTACCATGCGAGCATGGACGAGTATCGCGATGCCAAGCTGCGCCTGTTCACCGACCTGCTGGTCGATAGCGGCCCGGCCGTGGTCAATGTGGATGATCCTGAATATGAGCCCTTCATGTTCGCTGCCCTCAGCGCGGGCGCGACGCTGCTGACGGTGGGTCGGGAGGGCGCCTATATCGAGGTGCTGTCGATCAAGCCGGAAGGCTACGGGCAGCGCGTCGAAGTGCGCCATGTCGGCGAAAAGCTCAGCTTTCATCTGCCGCTCACCGGCGAGTTCCAGGTGTCGAACGCCATCGTGGCGGCGGCGCTGGCGATGTCGACCGGGGTCGACAAGTCCGACGCCTTTCCCGCACTGAGCGAACTGGTCGGCGCCAAGGGGCGGCTCGAACTGGTGGCAGAGCATAATGGCGCGGCGGTGTTTATCGACTATTCGCACAAGCCCGTCGCGCTGGAAGCCGCGCTCGCGGCCCTGCGACCCTACGCCAAGGGCAAGCTGCGCCTGGTGTTTGGCGCCGGCGGCGACCGTGACAAGGGCAAGCGGCCGATGATGGGCGAAGTCGCCCAGCGCATGGCCGACGATGTCATCGTGACCGATGACAATCCGCGCACGGAAGACGCCGCGACCATTCGCTCGGAAATCCTGGCGGAGGCCAAGGGCGCCAAGGAGATCGGCGACCGCAAGGAGGCGATCACCGCGGCCATCAAGTCGCTGCAAAAGGGTGATGTGCTGCTGATTGCCGGCAAGGGCCACGAGGATTACCAGATCATCGGGACCACCAAGCACCATTTCTCCGATCATGAGGTCGTGGCGGAAGCAATCAAGGGATAGGGGCAAATGGGGGCTGGAGGGTTTTGGTTTGCCACCTGCACCCCACCCTCACGCACTTCCCGCCGGGGGAGGGACGCCCATCGGCCGAGAGGCCCCGCCTGTGCTGCCGCACCAGCCCCATCATCTCCCTTTCCCTTGTGGCGAGAGACCAGGGCTGGGGGTATTTTGCTTTTCCCAAACCATGGGTACCCAGCATGACCAAACCCCTCTACAGCATCGCCGAAATCCTGGCGGCCACGGCCGGTACCACGTCCCTCGACCCGCTCACCCCCATCAATTCGATCTCCATCGACTCGCGTGAGCTGGGGCGCGACGCGCTGTTTGTCGCCATCAAGGGCGATCGGTTCGACGGGCATGATTTCGTCGGACAGGCGCTGGACAACGGGGCGGTTGCGGCGCTGGTGAGCCGGGGCAGCAGGCCGCAGCTCATCGCGGTGCCCGATGCGCTGGAGGGGCTGCGGGATCTGGCGCGGGCGGCGCGGGAACGCAGCCGGGCGATCTTCGTGGGCGTGACGGGCAGCGTGGGCAAGACCACGACCAAGGAGGCGATCCGGACCGTGTTCGAGGCCGCTGCCGAGACGCACGCCTCGATCAAGAGCTTCAACAATCACTGGGGCGTGCCGCTGATGCTGGCCCGCATGCCGGCCAGCGCGCAGTTCGGCGTGTTCGAAATGGGCATGAGCGGGCCCGACGAAATCCGCCCGCTGACGCAATTGGTAAGGCCGCATATCGCGGTGATCACCACCGTGGCGGCCGCGCATCTGGAAGCATTCGGCTCGCTCGAGGGCATCGCCCGCGCCAAGGCGGAGATCTTTGCCGGTCTCGAACCGGGTGGCACAGCCGTGCTCAATGCCGATCATCCGCAACTGGCCGTGCTGCTCGAGCAGGCCCGCGCCGATGGCGTGGTCAATGTGGTGACCTACGGCGAGGCGCGCGGGGCCGATTGGCAGATCCTGGCCATCGAGACAGCCGCCGACAAGTGCTTTGCCACCATCGAGCACAATGGGGAACGGCACGCGCTGGTGCTCAATGTGCCCGGTCGCCACATGGTGGCCAATGCAACGGCGGCCCTGGCCGTGTCCTATCTGGCCGGGGTCGAGACCGGCGTTGCCCTGCGCGCGCTTGCCGGCTTTGGCCTGCAGGCGGGCAGGGGGCAGCGGCTGATCCTGGGGCCGAGCGAGAGGCCGCTGCTGCTGGTCGACGAAAGCTACAATGCCAATACCGCCTCGATGCGGGCAGCACTGGATGTCTTTGCCGCCCAGCAGGCGCCGCAGGGGCGCAAGGCCGTGGTGCTCGGCGACATGCTGGAGCTGGGCGCGCAATCGCCGGGCCTGCATGCAAGCCTGCGCGACGCGGTGCTGGAGTCGGGCGCCGGGCGCATCTACCTGGTCGGGCCGGCCATGGCGGCACTGGCCGAAGCGCTGGGGCCCGGGCGCGTCACGGCCCATACACAAACCGCTGCAGAGATGGAGCCCATCCTGCGCAATGACCTTGCCTATGGCGACGCAGTTATGGTCAAAGGGTCCAACGGCGTGGGGCTGTCGGTTATCGTCGCAAGTATCGCCGCGCAGTTCGGAAGAAACTGACCCCAGCCAACGAGGACACCATCTTTCATGTTGTATTTCCTGAGCCAGCTGGGTGACACCCTCACGGCCTTCAACGTCTTCCGCTACATCACCTTCCGCACGGCGGGAGCGGTGATCACGGCGATGTTTTTCGTGTTCATGTTCGGCCCCGGCATGATCGCCCTGCTGCGCCTCAAGCAGGGGACGGGCCAGCCGATCCGCGAAGACGGGCCGGCCGGGCATCTGCTGACCAAGAAGGGCACCCCGACCATGGGCGGGCTGATGATCCTGTCGGGCGCGGTGCTGTCGACCCTGGTCTGGGCCAATCTGAGCAATGGCTATGTCTGGGTGGTGCTGTTCGTGACGCTGGGCTTTGGCGCCATCGGCTTTTACGACGACTATCTCAAGGTCAAGCGGATGAGCCATATGGGCTTCGGCGGAAAGCAGCGCCTGCTGATCGAAGCGATGATCGCCGGCATCGCCGCCTATGCGCTGTCCCAGCTCAATTCGGGCGTCTACAGCAATTCCCTGCTGTTCCCCTTCGTCAAGGATCTGGCCCTCAATCTGGGTTATTTCTACATTCTGTTCGGCGGCTTCGTCGTGGTGGCGGCGGGCAATTCGGTCAACCTCACCGATGGGCTGGATGGCCTGGCCATCGTGCCGGTGATGGTGGCGGCCGCCTGTTTCGCGCTGATCGCCTATCTGGTGGGCAGCGTCAATTTCTCCGACTATCTGCTGCTCAACTATGTGCCGGGTACCGGCGAGCTTTCGGTGGTGTGCGGCGCGCTGATCGGCGCGGGCCTGGGCTTTTTGTGGTTCAATGCGCCGCCGGCGCAGATCTTCATGGGCGATACCGGCTCGCTGGCCC
>CAXBKI010000028.1:0-12728 GCA_963975955.1 uncultured Devosia sp. | reverse complement strand
GGGCAACCGCGCTGGCGGGGCATCGACTGCTTGTCGAAGGCAAACTGATCGTGGCGCTGGGCGAAAGCCTGGTTACCTTTCTGGGGGGCTATGGCCTGGGCATAGCCGTGGCAATCCCGCTGGGGCTGATGATGGGGGTGTTCGTACCCGTCGGCAAGACGCTGGAAGTCTATGTCTACGCGCTGGCGGCCATGCCGCGGGTCGCGTTTATTCCGCTCATCATCGTGTTTCTGGGGCTGGGGTTTCCAGCCAAGATCAGCATCGTCTTCCTGGGTGCCGTGATGCCCGTGCTGATCAATACCTATGCCGGCGTGCTGGCGGTCGATCCTGAATTGATCGAGATGGCCCGCTCGGTGCGGGCGAGCAGGCTGGACGTGTTCAAACGCATCGTGCTGCCCAGCGCGGTCCCCTTCATCATTGTCGGGTTGAGGCTGGGCGCGACGATTGCCTTGATCAATACCGTGGTCGCCGAGCTTTATACCGCTGTTCGTGGCCTGGGCGGACTGCTGGCGATCTATGGCAACAGCTTCCGGATGGCAGAGTATTTTGTCATCGTCATCGTGCTGGCCATCATCGGTGTGCTCGTCTCGGAAGGCCTGCGACATCTGGAAAAGCGGCTGGCGCGTTGGAAGACCAGCGCCTGATACAGAACCGGCCGCCAAGGCCAATGAGAAAGTGACCATGAAGCCAATGCCATCATTGATCCGCGCCGCGGCGCTTGCGCTGATCCTGACCGGAGTGAGCCTGGGTGCGCACGCCGAGCCATTCCGGCTGATTGTCACCCATCTCGAGCCGCCGCTGGTCCCCAACTCCGTGATGGACCTGGCGGTGGAGCTCGGTTATTTCGCCCGCGAGGGTGTCGATGTCGAACTGGTGCGCGTGCAACAAACCCCATCAGCGCTTGCCGCCATGCAGTCAGGCGGGGGCGAGATGGCGAATGTGGGGCTCGATGGGCTGATCCAGCTGGTTGCGGCAGGGGCCTCCGACCTGAAGGCCGTTACGTCGCCCAACAAATCCCTGCCTTTTCTGATCGCGGCCAGGGACGGGATCAATGCGCCGGCCGATCTGGCCGGGCACAGCTTTGGCATTGGCCGACCCGGCAGCCTTGATCACGCGCTCTCGAGCCGGGTGCTGGGTGCGAGCGGTGTCGATGTCGAGGGCATCGACTTTGTCTCCCTGGGCCAGCCCAGTGTGCGGATTCAGGCGCTGGCGGCGGGCAGGATCGATGCCACCACGGTGTCGATCGGCGTCTACCAGGCGCTGCCGGACAAGACGGGTCTGCATATTCTGGTCGCGCAGGACGACTATTACCTGGCAGCGCCGGTGATCAACAAAGTCAATATTGTCAGCGACAAGGCGCTGGAAACCCGGCGTGGCGACGTAATCAAGGTGATAACCGCACTGACCCGGATTTCGCGCGACTTCGCCAAGGACCCCGGCAAATGGGTCGATGCCATTGCCGGGTTCCATCCGGAAGCCAGCCGGGCCGATCTTGAAACACTGGCCGCGTCGTTTGCCACCAGCTGGAGCGTGAATGGCGGGATGAATGCCGATGAGTTGGCGTATTCGGCCGACTGGCTCTATCAGACCGACGAATTCAAGGATCTCGAGCCGGTGGCGCTGGCCGGGTGGGCCGATCTGTCGCTGGTCGCAGCCGTGCTGGCCGCAATAGGCGTTGATGACAGTATGGATAAGCCGTGAGCGCCATGACCCGTTCAGTTTCAGGCGGGACAGAGCCAGCCCCGGCCAGGATCGCGCTCAGCGGTGTTTCCAAGGGGTTCCGGCACGGGGCAGGCGAGATAGAGACCCTGGCGCTCAAAGATTTCAGCCTCAGCGTCCCGGCGGGAGAGTTCGTGTCGATCCTGGGCCCGTCCGGCTGCGGCAAGACCAGCGTGTTGCGCCTGGTCGATGGTCTGGTGTCGCCCGACAGTGGCAGTGTCCTGGTCGGGGGGCAGCCGCCGAAGCCGGGGCCGGACATGGGTTTTGTGTTCCAGGGCTTTCGCCTCATCCCCTGGGCGACAGCCCAGGACAATGTCGCGTTCGCGCTGACAGCTACCGGGCTTGATCAGCAGCAGCGTGCCGACCGCGCCGCGCACTATCTGGAACTGGTCGGGCTGAAAGGCTTTGCGCGCGCCTATCCCGGAGAGCTATCGGGCGGCATGAAGCAGCGCGTGGCTCTGGCGCGCGCCTTTGCCAGCGAGCCCGCAACATTGCTGATGGATGAGCCCTTTACCAGCGTTGACGCCCAGACCCGCGAACTGATGCAGACCGAATTGCTCAAGCTGTGGGCTCGGCGCCGGGCGACCGTATTGTTCGTGACCCACAGCGTGGACGAGGCAATCATGCTGGCCGACAGAGTGGTGCTGATGAGCCCGCGACCGGGGCGGGTGATAGAGGAAATCACCGTCGGATTGCCGCATCCGCGCTGGGAATACGACGTGCATACCAATCCGCGCTTCATCGAATTGCGCGCCTATCTTTGGGCCGCCATCCGCAATCTGGTGCTCAATGATCCGTCGTCGGATTTTTACGCAGCACCGGGCAGCAGGCATCTGGCCTAGACCATGGGTTGGCTGGATCCTGCGGGAGAGCGCTGGGGCAGGTCACTTGGCCCGAGGTCAGTCCCACATGGCCAGCATGGCGGCTTCGACATAGCTTAGATGGGCGCTCATGGCGGACCGCGCCGTTGCAGGATCGCCGTTGATGATCGCGGTGGCGATCTGCGTGTGGTCGTCAAGAATATGCTCGCGCACCGAACTGATGCCCGCCAGATGCTGATGGAACCGGGTGTCGAGTTCCTCGCTCCGCGAATCCCAGAGGCTGACCAGGATTTCGCGCAGCACCACATTGTTGCAGGCCTCGGCAATAATCATGTGCAGCGCCCTGTCGCTTTCCGAAGACCACTGGTTTGCCGCTGTCTCGGCGCGCATGGCCTCAAGCATCTGCAGCAGCCTGGCCTTGTTGTCGGCATCGATGTTGCGGGCCGCGAGCGCCGCGACCTCGGGCTCGACCAAACGCCTGGCACTCATGATTTCGATCGGGGAGTGGTTGTTCTCCGGCAGACCGATGGTTTCGCCGGTGCCCTTTACAAAAGCGCCGACGCCGACGCGAACCTCCACCAGGCCGGCGACCTCAAGCGCGATCAGTGCTTCGCGAACCGTGGGGCGCGACACGCCCAGACTGATGGCCAGGTCGCGCTCTGAAGGCAGCTGTTGTCCCACATTGGCAGCGCCCGAGACGATCTGGCTCCGGATCTGGTCTGCAATCTGGACGTAAAGCTTCCTGTTGGAAACGACCTGAAACTTCATGGGCACCCCAGTGCTGGCTGTGCTCAGGGGCACAATCGGTTCTTGCCCGTTCAGTCATAACCGCAGGCAGGGCGAATGTCCACTGGTATGACCACTTGACAGCTTTGCAGCCATGCAATCTAGTTGCTGCGTCAGGTGAGGCTTTTTCTGAGGAGGGAGGGCCGCACTTCAAGCGGTCCCTGTCGCCAGAGCTTTGTGCCCGACAGGCCGTTGAGATGGCGCCGTGCCCGAGGCAGGGCGCAACTGGAGGGAGAGAGACATGAACGATCAGATTTTGGCCAAGGACCTGGTTCTGGCACCGGAAAAGAAGGACTGGTTCATCGCCGATCGTTTCGGCATGTTTGTCCATTGGGGACTGTATTCCCTGGGCGCCCGCCACGAATGGCTCAAGAACCGCGAGGAGATCACCACCGAGGACTATCAGAAGTATTTCGAAAACTTCGATCCGGACCTCTACGATCCCAAGGAGTGGGCTCGTCGGGCGCGCGAGGCGGGGATGAAATACGTGGTCATCACCACCAAGCATCACGAGGGTTTCTGCCTCTTCGACAGCAAGGTGACCGATTACAAGGCGACCAATACGCCTTATGGCCGGGATCTGATCAAGCCCTTCGTGGATGCCTTCAGGGCCGAAGGTCTCAAGATCGGGTTCTATTACTCGCTGATCGACTGGCACCACGACGACTTCGCCATCGATGTGCACCACCCCCAGCGCAATCACCCTGATGCGGCCAAGATGAACCAGGGACGGCAGGGGGCCAATTATGCCGCCTATATGCGCGAGCAGGTCACGGAACTGCTGACCAATTACGGCAAGATCGACGTGATGTGGTTCGATTTCTCCTACCCCAAGCGGGTATATCGCGACCTGCCCGGCAAGGGGCGAGCCGACTGGGAGAGCGAGAAGCTGCTCAAGCTGGTACGCGAGCTGCAGCCCGATATCATCGTCAACAACCGGCTTGATCTGCTCGATGAGCCCGGCTTCCTGCCAGATATCACCACGCCGGAGCAGTACACGCCACGCCAGGCGCCCAAGATCAAGGGACAGGACGTCACCTGGGAGGCATGTCACACCTTCTCGGGGTCCTGGGGCTACTACCGCGATGAGCAGACCTGGAAGAGCCCCGAGCAGCTGATCAAGATGCTGGTCGATACGGTCGCGCTCGGCGGCAATTTGCTCATGAATGTGGGGCCAACCGGTCGGGGCACCTTTGACAGCCGCGCCAA
Source organism: uncultured Devosia sp. (assembly GCA_963975955.1). Taxonomy (GTDB): domain Bacteria; phylum Pseudomonadota; class Alphaproteobacteria; order Rhizobiales; family Devosiaceae; genus Devosia. The sequence continues at coordinate 8,193 of CAXBKI010000028.1, read as the reverse complement.
TGATGCGCTGGCGGTCTACGGCAACTGGCTTGGCGTCAATGGTCGGGCCATCTATGGCGCAGGCCCGAGCGCCTTCAAGGCGCCCCAGGACTGCCGCCTGACGCAAAACGGCAACCGGCTCTACTTGCACATCTATAGCTGGCCGTTCCGCCACATCCACATCGATGGCTTCGGCGAGAAACTCAAATATGCGCAGTTTCTGCACGATGCCAGCGAAGTGCGCTGGCTCAAGCCAGAAGCGGATGTCGACAGCAATGTCGGTGTTGCCATTCCGGAGGGCTCGATCACTCTCGAGCTGCCCGTTCTGAAACCAGACGTCATCGTCCCCGTCATCGAGCTGATCCTGAAGGACTGACGCCCGGCATGCGGGTGGCCCATGGAGGATCCGGGCCGCCCTTTCGCAACTGAGGAGGAAACTTACATGAAGACGATCAAGAGTCTGGCCGCAGCCGCCTTATTCAGCACGGCACTGGCAACAACGGGGTTTGCGCAGGATCAGGTCAATCTGACCTGGCAGATGTGGGGAAGTGACGAAGCCGACATCGCAGCCTGGCAGCATCTGGCCGATATGGTCACCGAGCAGCACCCTGACATCAAGGTCACGCTGCAAACCGCGCCGTGGAACGACTACTGGACCAAGCTGCCGGTGCTGGCCGCATCCGGCCAGCTCGGCGATATCGTGGCGATGCAATCGCTGCGCATGCCCAATTTCTATTCGATCCTCGAGCCGCTCAATGAGCGCGTGAAGGCCGACAATTTCGACATCGACGCCTTTGACAGCTCGATCATCGGCGGCATGTCAGTCGGTGACGAAGTCTATGGCCTGCCCTACGATGTGGGCCCATGGATGATCTTCTACAACAAGGACATGTTTGCTGCCGCCGGTGTCGCCGAACCCGAGGCGGGCTGGACCTTCGACGAATTCGTGGAAACGGCCAAGGCGCTGACCAAGGACGGCAATTACGGAGCAGGCGTCACCCCGCAGAACTACTCGCTCATCGCGACGGCGCTGGGGGATCACTATATCACCGACGGCAAGCTTGATCTGACCAATCCTGGGGCCATTTCGGCTGCTGAAAGCCTGATCGGTCTGGTAGCCACCGACAAGGTCGCCCCGGTGGTTGCCTCAGGGGCCGATCCCGGTGCCTTTGTTTCGGGGCGCTTCGATGCGGGCAATATCGGCATGTATATCGATGGCCCCTGGGCGATGATCAACAAGATCGACAATGTCGATTTCAAGATTGGCCTCGCCCCGTTGCCGCGCGGTGAGGGCGATCTGGCTGCGGCCACAGCCGGGTCCGGCTTCGGCATTTCGACCACCAGCCAGCACAAGGATGCCGCCTGGCAGGCCATTCAGGTCCTGACGGGCCCCGAGGCCCTCGATTACCTTGCCTCGCAGGGACGGGCACTACCGGCGCGCACGGCCCAGCAGGCCACCTGGTTCGACGTGGCTGCCAAGGACGTAGCCGGGGCACGCGAAGCACTCGAATACTCGCTCGCCCACTCGGCCACCTACGAGATCACCGACAATTTCAATGCCGTGGAGAACCTGTTCAACCAGTATTTCCCACAGGCCTTTGCCGGCAGTGCGAGCGCCGAAGATACGATGAAAACGATCCAGAGTCTGGCCGAGAACCAGTAGCCTAACCTCCCTGGGCGGCGGTCCTTGCGGGCCGCCGCTTCCCATTGCGCGTGTGAGGACCCATGGCCGACATCGTTTCGACTTCTGTGCCGCCAACACGGCGTCCGCGGCGAAAGAACAAGATATCAGCGGCAGAGACACGGACCGCGTTTCTGTTTCTGCTGCCCAGCCTGCTCGGCTTTCTTGCCTTCATGCTGATACCGATCATTGCGTCGCTCGGGCTCAGCTTTACCAATTGGCAATTGCTCAAGCCGCCTGAGTTCGTCGGGTTTTCCAACTATATCCGCCTGCTGACCACCGACCCGTCCTTCTTCAAGGTGCTGGGCAATACGCTGTTCTTCACCATCGAGTATCTGGTGCTCAACATCGTCATTTCGCTGACCCTGGCCGTGTGGATTTCCAGTCTGAAGCGTGGGCAGCAGTGGTTCCGCGTGATCTTTTTCATTCCCACCTTCACGCCCACCATCGCGGTGTCGGTCGTGTGGTTGCTGATTTTCACCCCCGGCGGGGTGATGGACTATGTCTTCCAGAGCCTGTCGCTGAATTTTCCCAACCTGCTGCTCGATGGCAACCTGGCCATGCAGGCCGTGATCATCGTCACGCTGTGGGCCAGCGTCGGCTACAACATGGTGCTGTTCAACGCCGCGCTGGACATGGTGCCGCAAAGCTATCTGGAGGCGGCAAAAATCGACGGCGCCAGCGCCTGGGACCGTTTCTGGAAGATCCGCCTGCCGCTGATTTCCCCAACCATCTTCTTTGGTACCGTGATGACGGCCATTACCTCGCTGCAGGTGTTCGACCAGATCTACGTCATCACCCGTGGAGGTCCCGGATCGTCCACGGCGACGCTTGGCTTTGCCATCTACACCAACGGATTTCAGAACTACCAGATGGGCTACGCCTCCTCACTGGCCTGGGTGATGTTCGTGATGATCATGGCCCTGACCGGGTTCCAGTTCTGGCTCCAGCGCAAATGGGTGCACTATGACGCCTAAGCATCGCACGCCCCGCAAGCCGCCCCGACAGATTGGCGCGCTGGTGGTGGATGGCATCAGCCAGCTCGGCCTATGTCTGGTGGCCCTGCTGTTCCTGTTTCCATTCTTCTGGATGGTCTCAAACGCCGTGCGTGGCAATAATGAAGTGCTGGCCGTGCCGCCACGCCTGCTGCCGCGCGAGTACCAGTGGGGCAATTTCCTGGAAGCCTGGTTGCACTTGCCGTTCGGGCGGTTCTTCCTCAACAGCTTCATCGTGGCGGGCAGCGTCACCGCGATTACCGTCGTCGTTTCCGCCCTTGCCGCCTATGCCTTTGCCAGGCTCAAATTTCCAGGTCGCGAGGGCATTCTAGTGGCCTATCTGGGCACGCTGATGATCCCCCAGGTCATGCTGGTCATCCCGCTGTTCCTGATCATCAGCAAGCTGGGCCTGGTCAATACCTACCAGGGCATGATCCTGCCCATGGCGTTCAGTTCGTTCGGTGCCTTCCTGCTGCGTCAGTTCTTCCTGTCGATACCCAGGGAACTCGAGGAGGCGGCGCTGATCGATGGCGCATCGCGCCTGCGCATCCTGATCTCGGTTATCATCCCGCTGTCGATGCCGGCAATCGGGCTGCTTTCCCTGTTCACCTTCATCGGTCAGTGGAACAATTTCCTCTGGCCGCTGATCGTGGTCAACGGCATGGAATACGCGACGCTGCCGCTGGGGTTGACCATGTTCCAGACCCAGCAGGGCACCTCCTGGAACTTCATCATGGCGGGGGCCACGCTTTCCATGATCCCGGGCGTCATCCTGGCCATTCTCCTGCAACGCATCATCTACAAAGGCATCACTGTGGGCGCCGGGTTTGGTGGCCGCTAATGCCTGAACTTTCAAACAAGGAAACCAAACCCATGGCCAGCGTGGACCTGATCGATGTGGTCAAATTCTATGGTGAGCTCGAAGTGCTGCATGGGATCGACCTGCATGTGAATGACGGCGAGTTCGTCGTGCTGGTCGGGCCCTCCGGGTGTGGAAAATCGACATTGCTGCGCATGATTGCGGGCCTTGAGACCATCTCCTATGGCGATGTGCGGATCGGCGACACCATCGTCAACGACCTGCCGCCCAAAGCCCGGGATATCGCCATGGTGTTCCAGAACTACGCGCTCTATCCGCACATGAAAGTGCGCGACAACATGGCCTTTTCGCTCAAGCTGGCGCGGCGGAGCCGGGACGAAATCGACGCCATGATCGATCACGCCGCCGGCATACTCGATCTGGCGCACCTGCTGGACCGTTATCCGCGCGAACTCTCGGGCGGGCAGCGTCAGCGGGTCGCCATGGGACGTGCCATCGTGCGCGATCCGGCGGTCTTTCTGTTCGATGAGCCGCTGTCCAACCTGGACGCCAAGTTGCGGGTGCAGATGCGCGCCGAGATCAAGGCGCTGCACCAGCGCCTCAAGGCGACGACGATCTATGTAACGCACGATCAGATCGAGGCCATGACGATGGCGGACCGCATCGTGGTCATGCGCGACGGCTATGTCGAACAGGTCGGCACGCCGCTCGATCTCTATGACAAGCCGGCCAATGTGTTTGTGGCCAGTTTCATCGGCTCACCCTCGATGAATATGATCGACGGCGTCGTCGCAGGGCAGGGCATCCGCAGCGCCGGTGGCACCATGTGGCCACTGCCGCCGCAGGCCCAGGTGGCAGAGGGGCAGCAGGTGGTTATCGGCTTGCGTCCCGAGCATCTGCTGCTATCCGATGACGGCTTTGCGGGCACCATCACTCTGGTCGAGCCCACCGGTTCGGAGACCCATGTGGGGCTCGACATTGGTGGCGAAGCCATCACAGCCGCCTTGCGGGAGCGCATCATTCTCGCGCCCGGCGCCGAACTGCGGCTGGCGCCCAGAATTGACTGCATGCACGTGTTTGACAAGGCGAACGGCAAGAGGCTTTCCCCATGATCGCGCCTGTCCGAGTTCATCGCGCCAGCATGTCGTCGGGGCGGAAACGCGCGCCTTTGTCGAAACCCCGGTCCAAAGCCTGCCCATGAAGATTACCAGCCTGACCACGCACGATCTGCGCTTCCCGACATCGGCGGCACTTGATGGCTCCGACGCCATGAACCCTGATCCGGACTATTCCGCTGCCTATGTCGTGCTAGGCAGCGATGGCGAACTTGCCGGCCATGGCCTGAGCTTTACTATCGGACGCGGCAACGAAGTTGTGTGTGCCGCCATTGCGGCGCTGCGTGAGCGTGTGGTCGGGCTCGATCTCGATTGGGTGGAGGCAGATCCCGGGCGGTTCTGGCGGCATGTGACGGGTGACAGCCAGTTGCGCTGGATCGGCCCCGACAAGGGGGCGATGCACCTGGCAACGGGTGCAGTGGTCAATGCCGTGTGGGATCTGCTGGCCAAAAGGGCGGGCAAGCCTGTCTGGCAATATGTCGCCGACATGTCACCCGAGCAATTGGTGTCGATCGTTGATTTCCGCTACCTCACCGACGCGATCACCCCGGAAGATGCATTGGCAATCTTCCGTCAGGCGTTGCCGGGCAAGGCAGAACGCATGGCAAAGCTGCGAGCCGAAGGATATCCCTGCTATACCACGTCGGCCGGCTGGCTGGGCTACTCCAGCGACAAGTTACGACGGCTGGCGCAGGAAGCGGTCGATGCGGGCTTTACCCATATCAAGATGAAGGTCGGCCGCGACCTGGAGGACGACATCCGTCGCCTGCAGATTGTGCGTGAGGTGATGGGTCCTGACCGCCTGCTGATGATTGACGCCAACCAGGTCTGGGAGGTGAACCAGGCTATTGAGTGGATCAATGCGCTCAAGCCCTTCTATCCCTACTTCATCGAGGAGCCCACCAGCCCCGATGATGTCGAGGGGCACCGCGCCATCCGTGCGGCGGTCGCGCCCGTGCGGGTGGCAACGGGGGAAATGTGCCAGAACCGCATTGTCTTCAAGCAGTTCATGACGCGTGGCGCCATCGACATCGTGCAGATCGACGCCTGCCGCATTGGCGGACTGAACGAAGTGCTGGCCGTGCTGCTCATGGCGGCCAAATACGGGTTGCCCGTCTGGCCGCATGCCGGCGGCGTGGGTCTGTGCGAATATGTCCAGCATCTGTCAATGATCGATTATCTGGTGGTGTCGGGCACGCGCGATGGTCGGGTCATCGAATATGTCGATCACCTGCATGAGCACTTCATCGATCCCTGCATCATCAGCAATGCCGCCTATATGCCGCCCGAGCGTGCCGGCTTCTCAATCGAGATGCGCCCGGATTCGATTGCCCGGTACACCCATAGCTGACCGAGAGCGGCGCGGGGCAGCCGGCTGCCACTCTGATGGCGACCTGGCGGCGGGTTCGCGCGTGCAGCGCTCAGCTACGCCATTGCGGCTGCGGTTCGGCAAGTGTCTGCAGGTTCGTCGGCTCGGCGCCGTTGATCCGTTCCAGCAGCAGCCGTGTCAGTTCGCCGCCGGCAGCAAACACATCCTCCCGGATGCTATCGAGATGGGGAAACAGCGTGGGCAGAATGCCGGAAGTCTGCTTGTAGACAATGTGCACGTCCTCACCCAAGCGCAAGCCGCCTTCCTGCAGGCCGCTGACCAGCGCAATGGTGCGCATCTCGCTATCGCACACAATGCCGTCCGGTCGATCAGTGTCCTGGGTCAGCGCCAGGGCGAACTGGCGCATCTGCTCGGGCGGCATGCGCTGTGTGCCATCGAGAATGCGCGGCTCCAGGCCATTGCGGACAACGGCCTTGCGAAAGGCGGTGACGATATTGTGGTGGTTGGTCGTGCTGTCGTCGCCAATCACCAGCATGATGCGCTTGCAGCCCTTTTGCGCCAGGCGGTCGACGGCCATCCTGGCGAAGGTCTGCGAGTGAAAGTCGTGATAGGGGTGCGGCGTGAAGAACTCGGTTCGCCCGTGGCTGACAAACGGAAAGCCACTGTCGCTGAGCAGCTGCACCCGGCGATCGCGCGGCTCGGTATGGGTGATGATCACCCCGTCAGCGGTGCGGTTATCCAGGATATAGCGAATTGTGTCGGCGCTCTGGCTGCGTTCAAATTCGGGAATGACCGTCAGGTGGTAGCGGGTGCCCTTGATGGCGTGGCCGATGCCCTGGATCATCTGTCGGGCAAAATCGATGGAATCCTCGGCGCCATCCAGAACCAGGGCGATGACATTGGTCTTGCCCGTGCGCAAGCGCACGCCGGCGCGGTCCGGCACATAGCCCAACGCCCTGGCGGCCTCGGCGACCTTGTCACGCGTCTCCTGCTTGAGTGTGGTGCCGCCGCGCAATGAGAGCGATACGGTCGACAGGCTCAATCCGGTTGCCTGGGCAATTGTCCGCAATGTCACGCGCCCTTTGCCAGCGAGCCGCCCGTTGCTTGTCAATGAAGTGTCCTTGATCGATGCGCCTGGTGTTCCAAGCCTGTCTTTTACACGGATTGGTGCTGAAACCAAAACGGATGATCATGCAACGATGCAATTGGGGCGGGCTGCAAATCTGATTGATGAGTTTATCCTAAGATGCTCAGGTATAAAGGAAAAAAGGACGATGAGACCGGTTCTGTTGCTAATTCCTGATTCATAATTGCAACGTTGCACCAGATGTGTTTACCTCGGCGGGCGCTTGAATTGGGTTCTGGCGCGGGCCGTCCGCAAGAGACGGCGGGAGCACCTGAGGAGGAGTTCATGCTCAAGAAGGGTATTCTGACCAGCGTCGCGGCGCTGTCGCTGCTGGCATCTGCCGCCATTCCGGCGCGGGCGGAAGTCACGTTCATGTATGCCGAGTGGATATCGGCGCTTGTTGAACCGGGGATCAAGAATTTCGAGGCGGAGACGGGCGAGACTGTCAAGGCGATCAAGCTGCCAGGGCAGGGATACGATCAGCGCATTGCGCTGGATCTGGCTGCCGGTACGGCTGCCGATGTCAATCTGATGGACAGCTTCATGGTCTCGGAACTGGCCTCGGCCGGCTATCTGGAACCCCTGGGCGATCTGGCGTCTGGCTGGGACCAGTATCAGTATTACCTGCCGGGGCTGCTCGAAGTGGCATCCTACCAGGGCGACGTCTATGCGTTGCCGACCGATACCGATGTGCGCATGCTCTGGTATGACAAGGCCAATTTCGAGAAGGCCGGCATTGCCATGCCGTGGGAGCCCAAAAACTGGGATGACATTCTCGATGCCGCCCAAAAACTCAAGGATGCTGGCGTAAAATATCCGTTCCAGCTGCCCGCGGGCACCAAGCAGGCAGAAGCGGCCACCATGCAGGGCGTTTATATGGCCCTGCTGGGCGCCGACGTACCCGAAGGCGACCGCAATCGCCTCTTGAACCGCGAGACCGGTCAATGGATCGGCGACAGTCCGGGCCTGCGGCGCACATTTGACCTCTACCACCAGGTCTATGTCGAGCGGGAACTCAATCCGGCAGACCTCAATTACGCCACCGATATCGGCGCTGCCGTCCGCGCGGCGCTCGCCAATGGCGATCTGGGCATTCTGGCCAGCGGATCGTGGGAAGATGCCTGCCTGTGGGATTGCAACAATCCAC